>NZ_VIKZ01000026.1:0-47991 GCF_009711985.1 Dolichospermum sp. UHCC 0260
GGATATATTGACGATTTTTATTTAATTTTCCTTCACTATAAACCCAACTAGTATTTAAACCTGTAGTCCCCGTGGTCATTTTTCCACAATGTTCAGTTTTTTCCATGCTTTTTGTTCCTTAATAAATAGTAAGAAAAAGGTACCACGCATTAGCTTGTTCAGACTGAGATAAAATCCTAATTTCATCTCAGTCTCCTGTTGCTTTTTGACTAATTGATAGCTATATTGGATTGACAATAGCTTTTATTATGTCAATAATTGCTAACAAGAAATTAAACGATTAATGATGATTTATTTATTGTAATTCACGTCGCTGTCTACCCGTCGAAAAAATACACCTGCGCCTGGTTTTCCTTCTACCTCTGGTTCATGGAATATGTGTCCATCAAATATTGAGCTATATTTACCCTCTTTAATTACAGAATCAGGTAGCTTAATTAGAGGTCGATAGAGATGATGTTCTTGTCCTTCACGAATAATTGGCTCATTGAAGACTGCGTTGTAAGAACAGTGCATTAAAGTTCGAGGTCTATCAGACCTATTCGGGTCGGAACCATGTAACGTATTGGAATGGAAAAACATAGCATCCCCTGGTTCCATTTCACAATAATCAATCCCCAATTTTTCTAACGCTTTTTCGATACGAAATGGGTCAGGACAATGAGTATCTTTAGTATCTCCAATCCGAACGCGATGAATACGACCCAAATTATGGGAACCAGGCACCATTTTTACACAACCATTGCCTTTATCACTCTTATCAATCGCAATAGTACAAGTTACATGATAGGGAAACAAACAACCATCTTCATACCAAGTCGCATAATCTTGATGAAAATGTAGTTGTCCATCATTGGTCAATTTTCTGACGATTTTTGAGTGCCAATGATAGCATTCCATTCCTCCTAAAAGAGTTTCTACTGCATCTATCATTCGAGCAGTCCGTGGCATTACGCCTAAGAGTGTATCACCTAATTCAGACCAGAGTGTTACCTTAAAATATCCCCCTGCTTTGTCATTAACAGTCGTTTGCGCTCCGTTAATACTGGGGTCAGCTTCACAAGCTTTCCGAATTGGTTCAATTTCTTCTCGGTCAAAGAAATTACGAATAATCACATATCCCTTTTTGTGATATTCATTAATTTGTTCCGCATTTAAGGGGCGGGTTGTACAGATTTTTGCCATATTTGGGTTAATTTGAGTCTTCATTTCTTGTCTATTGTTACTAAAAATCATCAGTAAATATATTCTATGTGATACTACCAAAAGATTGAGTTGTATCCAGTAAATGTTAAATATCGTAACAAAACTTTACATACTTAGATAAACCTAGCCTACAGGGGGTAAAGTCGAGATAGCTGCAATTTGGGACACATTGTAAATAAATGTTGCAGAAACTTTACTACATCAGCCCTCTCTTCATACTCTTTTTTTGGGCAAGGTATTGATTAAGATTTAGAATTAAAACCCATAAAAATGCAACAATCAGGTGTGACTGTTTGGTTTACTGGTTTAAGTGGAGCGGGTAAAACTACCATTTGTAGAGATGTAGAGCAAAAGCTTCTGGAACAGGGCGATAAAGTTGAAGTTCTTGATGGCGATATTGTCCGCCAGAACTTAACGAAGGGTTTAAGTTTCAGCAAGAAAGATAGAGACGAAAATATTCGTCGCATAGGCTTTGTTGCCCAATTATTGACTCGCAATGGTGTAATTGTTTTGGTTGCAGCCATTTCTCCCTACCGAGATATCCGTAATGAAGTTCGGCAGAAAATTGGTAATTTCATTGAGGTTTATGTCAATACTCCGTTAGATGTTTGTGAGCAACGAGATGTCAAGGGTTTATATAAAAAAGCTAGATCAGGGGAAATTAAAAACTTCACAGGAGTTAATGATCCCTATGAACCACCAATTGACCCAGAAGTTGAATGCAAAACAGATCATGAAAATCTAGATGAGAGTGTAAGCAAAGTTCTAAAGGCAATCCTTGAAGTTCGTAACAATTACTGAAGAGCCAAAATTATTGTCAATTATGCTTAAATAAGTATTAGCACTTGAGAGGGTGAGCTTCTTGTATCTTACCGTCCATGACAAGATTTCCGTTCATTATCATCTTGAGGATATTGCCAAGAATATGCAAAATGGCTAACAGCTTTAATTTGAGGAGATAATTGCCGGAGAGCTTGCATTTGCACTTCCAAAGATGGACGATTACTAATTGATTCTCCCCACTTACCAGCTAAAGCCGGAATCACTTTTGTCCCTGGTTGTGCCATCTTCAAAACCTGTCGAACTTGTGCCACAATACAATCAACATTACCGCAATTTGCATAGGACATGGGATGCCATTGTAAGTTACTAGAAAACCTATCCCAAGGTTGCAAACGGGAATCATACCCTTGTCCTAAAGCTTGATTACCTTCGGGAAAAAATACCACTCCAGCGGGAATACCTTTTTGTTTAGCTGGGTAACTTGCTAAAGCCACAAAATCTAAGATACCTTGCATAGCATGAGCAACAGTGAATAACCATAAATCCAATTGCAAAACCCGCTGTTTTTCCGCTGGGGAAGGCAAAGATTTCTGTTTTTTTCGAGGAATACGCCCTTCCCATAATGGTTCATCTTCTTGAGGATAGCGTTTATCAATTTCTGTTATATCACCAGCACTCACATATCCTCTGGTGAGAAAACGGCGAATTAATTCTAATCCTTTGGAATTTTTGGCGCGACGAAATAAGATTTCTTGGGTAGCAGGGGTAAATAGCCATAAATCATGAACTTTGGTAGCAATAGAATCATTACCAATCTGACGAGGATAGCGAACATAATCGAAGAGAATACCATCTGGACGACGGCGTATAACCTGTTGTATCATGCGGTAGTAATCGTTTTTAGCCTGAGTGTTGTAAGGATCAATGAAGACTTGAGAACTATCTTCTACTACGGATAAGCTGGTTTGATTTTTGCCATTACGAGCGATCGCATTTTGTCTATCTGCCCGTTGAGCATAAGTATAACCAAAGTTATTCGTAAACATCCAAGCATAAACTTTCAACCCGCGTTGTTGCCCTTTTTTAATTGCTAATGCCAATAAATCAAATTTTTCTGCACCAAGAATGCGAACCACAGCAGGCCAAACAGTTGGGTTAGCTGCGGCTGGTAATAGTACCCGGCCATCATAAAATACTTCTAAATAAACTTGGTTATAGCCTTGGTTGACAATGCGGTCCATAATTTGATCAACTACTCCCGGCTGGATATCGCAGGGATACAAGCGCAACCAAATAGCTTGAGTTTGTGGCCAAGTCTGACTACGACAGGTTTTTAATTCTTGTGTATGCTGTTTGAGTAATTTCTGATAGCGACTTTCTGCCTCTTTATTGCCTTTAAAAGCTAATAAACGTAATTTTTCTTTTTCTTGAGTTGCTTTTGATGATACCCGACAATCCTGTCCCTTTTGAGCAATAGCTGGTGCGGTAACTAAGTTGAGAATTAATAAGCAACTAGCAATAATTATAGTAAATACACCTTGCCAAGACAAAATTAGTCTTACAAATTTCCAGTTGTAATCAGACATATATAGCAATCAGTTTAAATTTGTAATAGCTTGCATGAAATAGCCTGCACTTAAAATATCCCCAGATTTGGAGAGACATACAACCATCAAAAGCAGTATTCCACACAAACAACTCAAACATTTACATTGAATGAGAAGAATGTGCCATGATTAAAGTTTGCATAAATCGGAACGTAGGGATTTGAACCCTAGACCTCCACTACCCCAAAGTGGCGCGCTACCAAGCTGCGCTACGTCCCGTAAATGTGAACTTGAGATTTTAGACTTTTGGAGTGGGGATGATTCCAAAATTGTCCATCTAAAACTTATTAAGTCACTCTTGTTAATATATCACAAGACTAAAGAAAATAGCAAGGGGTTTTTTGAAAAAATTTTAGAATCCCTGATCTGAAGATTGCTGGCGTTCCGTTGAAGTTAGATCTTCATCTGCGATAAACCTTCTGCCTCCTGCAAAATTACTAATTTTCTATCTTTGGGTTATTCGCGGTCAGATAAAAAATTAAGTAATTCACCGGAGAGATAGAAGTAAAAATTTTATTAATTAAGGATCTACCCAACGTCCGTCGGCTTTAATCAGATTAATCAATTCCTCTACACCTTGGGCTTCTGGAACTTTTTTAATTTCATCCCGACCACGATATAAAGAAATATAACCAGGGTTTTTACCAACATATCCATAGTCAGCATCGGCCATTTCGCCAGGTCCATTCACAATACAACCCATCACAGCAATATCCAGACCTGTTAAATGTTTAGTAGCTTCCCGGACTACGTGCAGCACTTCCTCTAGGTTAAATAAAGTCCGTCCGCAAGAAGGACAAGCCACATATTCAACCATTGTTTTCCGCAAACCCAAAGCTTGCAGAATGCTGTAACAAACCGGAATTTCCTTTTCTGGTGCTTCTGTCAAAGAGACGCGGATTGTGTCACCAATACCGTCAGCCAATAATGTGGCAATACCCGCAGTAGATTTAATTCTGCCATATTCCCCGTCACCTGCTTCTGTCACGCCCAGGTGAAGAGGATAATCCATGCCTAAATCATCCATGCGTTTAGCCATAAGCCGATATGCAGCCACCATGACAGGAACTCGTGAGGCTTTCATGGAAATTACGACATTATGAAAATCCAAAGATTCACAAATGCGAATAAATTCTAAGGCAGATTCCACCATCCCTTCCGGGGTGTCACCATAGGTAAATAGCATTCTTTCCGCCAAAGAACCATGATTTACGCCAATTCGCATAGCTTTACCTTGATCACGCAAGGAAATTACCAGCGGTGCCAAGGTTTCGCGGATTTTTTCGCCAATTTCGTCAAATTCAGTTTTTGTATATTCGGTGCGGCTGGTATTTGCTTTCTCAAATATATACAAACCTGGATTAATTCGCACTTTTTCGATATGTTTGGCAACTTCCAAGGCGATTTTCATGCCATTGTGATGTACGTCGGCTACAATTGGCACATCACGGTAAGTTTGAATTAATTTTTGTTTAATTTCCGCCAGTGCTTTAGCGTGTCCAATACTAGGAACAGTGACGCGGACAATTTCGCAGCCTATTTCATGGAGACGACGAATGCCAGCGACAGAACCATCAATATCCAGAGTATCTTCATTAATCATTGACTGTACCACCACTGGATATCCTCCCCCAACGGTGACATCTCCCACTTGTACAGCGCGGGTTTTGCGGCGTTTGATGGTGGTATCAAAGGTTGGTTGACTAGATGTAGTGTTGGTAATTTCCAAAGTCGGCAGAGTTTGCATAATCTAAATAGGTAGATTTTCTGTAGCTAAAATATCAGATTGCCAGCGGTTATACTTCTCAGATTGCCACAATTTGGGGTATTTTAGGTGCTAAATTGAAAAGTAAATCAAAAAATAACCAAGAGTTTTACAACTAACAACTGTACGGGCGAAGCATTTGGAGAATTATTTTTGGCAATGACCGATAATTTATCTTCCCAATGCTTCGCCCCTACTGACCAATGACTAATGACCAACTTAAATTTACTAAATTGATGCGTAAAACGATATGATATAAGACATCACTTCAGTCATCAAATAATGAACGCTCTATGAAAACAGAAACCGTTCGCACGACATTAACCATTCCCAGGGAACTGCTAGAAGCTACAGATAAGGCAGTTATGGAAGGGAAAGCTAAAAGTCGGAATGATTTTGTCGCTCAGGCTTTACGAAGGGAACTAGCCTTACAAAAGCGATCCGAAATTGATGCCGCATTGGCAGAAATGGCTAATGATCCAGATTATCAAGCAGAGGTCTTAAAACTAGAGGTAGAATTTGCTACCGCGCAGTGGGAGGCGTTGCAGTTAGGGGAATCGCCAAGATGAGAAGGGGTGAGGTTTATGATGCGCGTCTAGAAATGACTGAAGGCTCGGAGCAGGGAGGAACTCGCCCAGTGATTATTGTTAGTCGCGATGTAATTAATCTATCCAGCCCAGTCGTTTTAGCAGTACCCTGTACCACCTATCAAGACGGAAAGCGAGTTTACCCTACTCAAGTTTTAATTTTATCACCAGATGGCGGACTCAAGAAAGACTCAATCGCCATGGCAGATCAGGTGCGGGTGTTATCTAAAACCCGCTTTTTGCGTTTAAGAGGAATACTTTCTGAAGTTGTCATGGCACATTTGGAGCAAGCGTTATTAATTGCCTTAGATTTGCCAGGATATTAACTAGTACACAAGGGCGTAAATCAACCAACGTCTCAACTGAGCTACGCCAAACGTCCATTCTAAATCGCCCAAAAGCCTATACCGTCTTAGGCTTGACTTTTGACTTTCGCCTTGCGGTACTAGCTTTTAAGGGAGGGAATGAGGAACAGGAAATCAGGGTAGATAAGTAGGTCGTTTTGTCAGTCCTATCTCATTTCCTGAATTAACGTGACTTGGTATGAGGAAAACGTGGAAAACTTCAAAATTTATTATTGAAATATGTCTAAATCAATAAAAATATCAAATCATTTAACACAACAGTCTCAAGAGAAAGAGAAAGAGAAACAACTAATTAATGAACTTAGGTTATTAGTAAAAACTTTGATTTATCAGGAAGAAATTACAATTAAATCCATCATGGATTGTCTCTATGATGTTGGTTCAACTAATTTAGTAAATCAAAAATTTAAGTTTGGAACTCTCAATAAAACTCTAAAATTTATGACTAAAATATCTAAACCTGCATTTAAAATACTGGCTTGGCAATGGTTTAAGAAAAATTGCCCTGATTTGATTACTGGATGGCTGCAAGGTAAAGTTACATTTATAAGAGTAGAAGAAAAGAGATTAGAGGTGATGACAGAAAATGAAAATCTCAATTTAGTTTCTATTTCTCAGCTTCCAGAGGAAAATCAAATTAATCAGATAAAACGTCTGCATTTACAAGTGAAATTGTTAACAGGTATTTTAGTTATTACAGTAACTTTATTTAGTGGAAGTTTGATTTGGCTAGGTAATTCATTGCACCAATCCCATTTACAAACTTTAGAAAAACTCCAAAATCAAGTTAAAACTTTAGAATCTAGTACAGTACAGCGTAAGTAAGATAACCATTAAAAGTCCCTAAAAAGCTTATAAAATCTGCTTTTTAATTTTTAATTGTTAATTTTTAATTCCGCCCTGCGGTACTAGTCAATGAACACAGAGAAACTGTTTACCTACTTAGTTAAACTTAAACTGCTGGCTTCAATCCCATTTGTCTTAAATTGATATGTTGCGGGTTTTAATTATCGGTGGAATTGGTGATGCGGTAGAATTAGCTGCTAAGGTAGCAAATATTCCTGGTATTGAGGCTATCTCCTCTCTAGCCGGTCGTACCCGTGAACCTGCTGCTCCTGTTGGTAATGTGCGAATAGGCGGTTTTGGTGGTGTAGCCGGATTGGTGACTTATCTGCGAGAAATGCAAATTGATATATTAATTGATGCTACTCATCCTTTTGCTAATCAAATTTCTGAGAATGCAGCCGCAGCGACTCAGGAAGTAGGTATTCCTCGATTAATGGTAATTCGTCCAGCTTGGGAAAAACTCAAGGATGATTATTGGTTAGAAGTAGAAAATAATTTGGCTGCTGCTGCTGTTTTAGCAAATCAAGCTAACCGAGTATTTTTAACAATTGGTAGACAAGAAATTGCGACTTTTGCACATTTACAGGAAATTTGGTTTTTAATGCGGATGATTGATCCACCAAATGCTGATGTTGTCGTTCCACCTGGATTAATTTTATGCGATCGCGGTCCCTTTAGTTTAGAAAACGAACAAGAAATTCTCCTCAAATACAATATAGATACCATTGTCAGCAAAAATAGCGGTGGTAGTGCCACATATCCCAAAATTATCGCCGCTAGGAAACTAGGGATAAAGGTGGTGATGGTAAATCGTCCACCTGTACCCCCAGGAGAACAAGTTGCAGATGTAGATAGTGCTGTGCAATGGCTTCTTAAACAATTGATCATTGACAGTTGACAATTAATAACTGAGAAAATCCTGAGAAATAGCCAAGGTTTCGCTGATAATTTCTGATGCTAATTTATCAGATTTGAGTAAGGGATAAACCGGAAGACCATGATGTTGATGCCCATTGGAGAATGATTGAGATTGTAAATAAATTCCCATAGCTAAACTAGGCAAATAGGTAATATTGTAATTTGCCACATTTACAGAAGATCCTGAAGCAAAAGACAGATTAAATAAACTGTGCAAAGGTAATTTATACAAGTCCCGATGGGGAACTAAAATTATTGTATCTATCCCTGCCAATTCTTGAGTAATTGTGGAAATATTCAAGATATTTTGCAACTGCAATAGTTTTGATAGTGTTGATGATTCTTGCCAATCTGCTAACCAATGTTCAAATTCAATTAAGCGTTTTATTGCTTCGGGAATTCCTTCTGTCTCTTGGATGGGTGTAAACAGTAAAATCGGAGCTGGGGCTTGATCTTTGATAATGAATGTGTGCAAAGCGGCTGGGCTAAGATGCCAATAAATTATGGCTGTGGTAGGATTCAGTAATTGTTGAATAGAGCGATAATCTCCTGACTCAAGTTGATAATTCAAATCAGGCATTAACAACTGTAAACAGTTATTTCTCCCCTGTTCAGCCATTTCCCAAGCTTCTACTAAATCTCCTGTATTTACAGCTAAATCAACTGCTAGTTGTCCCAAACCTGCAAATTTTAGTACCAGTTGTTTTTTATTTTCATCAGTCCGATTCGGCTGAGTGAGTAATTGTTGTAATAATTCAGTTCCCCATTTTTGTAATTCCTGTGCCGCTACTGTTTCCCCCAAACAGACAAGCACTTTCATCAGAGATTGCAAAATATCCAAATGCAATTCTGGAAAATCTTCTGCTGTCAGCGTAGATAGTGCCAGTTGATATTCGGACATGGCATGATGCCAATAATCACGAGGTGTGGTGGCTTTTTTCGCTTGCTCGTAGTAAGTATTACCAATAGCTATACGTAATCTTCCCCAACCTTCTGGGTGAGTATCCGGGCGAAGATGTTTCAAACCTGTCTGATAACTTGCTAATTTACCTTCATAGCCGCCTAAGTTAAGGGCAGGATTGGATGCAGAAATGCTACTAACTACAATTAGTGATGATTGGTGGGGGGTGAGATGACCAGCCGCCGCACCCCTTCCTAGCCAAGCTTCCCAGTAGTCTAGTTTAATTTCTAAAGCCCTGTCATAGCCGGATATAGCTTGGGCAGAACGGTCTAGGTAAAATAGGGCTACGGCTTGGTTATACCAGGCTGGGTGGAAATCGGGTTTGATGGCGATCGCTTGTTGATAGGATGAGATTGCATCTTCCCGACGACCTAAGTGTTCAAAGGACACACCCCGGTTATACCAAGCTAGATAAAATTCTGGCTGAATGGCCAGGGCTTGATCCCATGATTCAATTGCTTCTAACCATTGTTTTAAATTAAATAGCACCACACCCCGATCAATCCACACTTCATGATAGTTGGGTTGGAGATTGAGGGCTTGATCATAACTAGCAATCGCTTCTGCATATTGCTCAACCACAGCCAAAGCTATCCCCCGGTAGTACCAAGTTTCAGAATCTTGGGGTTCTAAATTCAGGGCTTGATCATAACTATCAATAGCTTCCCCAATTAAACCTAACTTGAGTAATGCTAAACCTCTGCTAGACCAAGCTGCTTGGTAATCTGGTTTAATAGCGATCGCTTGATCAAAGGAAGCAATAGCCGCATCAAAGTCTCCCAACTCGCCCAGAATACCGCCTCGGCTATACCAAACCTGATAAAAATCCGGTCTGAGAGCCAGTGTTTGGTCATAAGCAGCGATCGCTTCGGAAAACCGTTGCAAGTAAAATAATGCTAAACCCTGATTAAACCAATACTCATAAACATGAGGTTGGATTTGACTTGCCCGTTCATATAAAGCCAAAGCCTTCAACAAATCTCCAGCTTTAGCCTGCCGTAAACCCTGATAAAATAAACTTTCCGCCGGATTAGTAATAACTATCTGTGATGTTGATTGCTGGACAAGTTGCCGATCACGAATTGCCAATTCCGACGCTAAATGCTGGACAAGATTGCTACTTTGCTCCAACCGCACCACCAACTCATCTAAAGTGGACGCTAACTGCGGTTCTATATTCATCAAAGACTCGTTCCAGCTTTTCTCCCTGGGAGATTCTGGATCGGCAATTATTTCCGCAGCATTCTGGGAAAATTCCTGAATTCTATACTCATAACTGTGATAGTCATTTTCTGTCTTAGCTGCATTCTCAGCTAAAGACCCATTACTTAACCCTACAGACTGACCAGTGAAGAGATCCTCAACCATTTGGGATACTGATGGATTAGTCACACTTTCCACATTCTGATCTTGCCAGATTTGTTCCTCAAATTGGCGGAGCAATTCCTGACCAGGAGTATCTAACTCCTCTGCTGTGGGGATGGAACTTTCCAACTCCTGTGACTCTTGCTTGCGCTCATACTCCTGATTGAGGTTGCGCCGCAATAGCTGCATCCCAATATCATAGGCCAGGTTGCTAACCTCACCAATACCTAACTCACCCAGTTTCACCATGCGGTTGGCTAAAGGAAGATTCGGTGCGGGAGAAGCTAATAATTTGTCCCCAAATATCAACAGCCAATCTATCCACCGATCAACTGTAATTCTCGGTTCCATCCGCTGCAAATACTTCAACGCCCACTGTTGTCCCCGCGCTTGATGCACACCTTCTAGTAGTTCATTAAATAACAACTCTAGATCCGCATTCGTGAGTTCTGGTGGTTGATCTGCCACCAGATTGCCTTGACTATCCTGGGAATCGGTGATTCCCAGGATAGTCAAGGGGGACTGTAAAAATTTGTTAAGCCACTGCAAGAGCCACCTGAACATCTGCCAATTTATGGGATTTTCTTTCTCCTAGATTGTAGCTATCCTTGTGTCAAAAAAAATTATTAATTACGGAATGGACTAGAAAACCAAATAGACCCACTTGACACTCTCAGCGTCTTTAGACGCGCTCGATTCTTTAATCAATGAGCCAACTTACAATTGCTGGATTACTCCAACAAAAACAGAGGTCGATTCTCCTAAAGCGTTAATTCCGGTATGCCCTACCGTACTCGTTTTTTGCATTTCATTTTTCACCAAATTTAGCTTTCCTAAACAGCAATACCGTTAGGTATGACTACGCACTCAACCAAATAAGTTAAGTTTTTACGTCGTTTAGTTATACTTAAATTCTAGAATTGTTTACATTGTATCACATCTACTGTTATTGAGTTAGGCTAAATATTTTCGCCCGTGTCGCTTATATCTCAGCACTAAAGTGACTGAGCTTTACGCTTACCGGGTAATACTGTAAAAATATTGATAGCTACACCGCACAAATCAAACTTATTGACATACTCACCGACCTGAAGGTGCGGGGAAACACTTGACACTTCGCCAGAACAGCCACAAGTGGTCTTATCGTCCCTCCATGTCCGTTTAAAGTCTCCCAATGCCCTATGGCGACTATGACAAAATTTTAACATAAAGCCGTTCTGGAAGGACCGGGCTTGTGTCCCGTCTTTTCGGTCACTGGGATTTATCCTTGTGATTCAGAAGACTCGTTCGCTTCATTATACTGACTAACTAATACCTGAATAATTTCTTCTGGATTATTTGTTTCCACTCCTAGTTGTTGGGAGATTTGCTCGCATAGGGCTTCATCCTGCTGCAACATCATCAACAATTCATCTAGACTGACAGTTTTGTATTCCCCTTCTGGTAAATTTTCTTCCGTGTTGGCAGGTATTAAAAGATTATTTTCTACTGCATCGGGACCTTCGTATTCCCAAACTGGTTCTCCTGGATTGCCTGTTAAGACTTTCATGCCTATATCGTAGGACAGATTGCTGATTTCCCCAACCCCTAACTCACCAAGTTGAACTAATCTAGCTGCTAATTCATTATGGGGTTTAGAAGATGCTAATAATCTGTCACCAAAACGATTTAACCATTCTAGCCACTGTTGGGTGCTAACACGGTGTTCAAGATTATGTAACCATTTTTGCGCCCAAGTTTCTCCCTTGACCTGATGAACTCCTTCTAGTAGTTCTGTAAAGAGAAATTCTAAATCTGTGTCAGTGAGGGGTGGAACTACTGCTTTGGGGACTTGTTCCCGACTGGGGGTAAAATTTTGTTTACCACCAAACAAGTGCCGAAAAAATTTTTTGAGCCATTGAATTAGCCGCTTAAACATTTGATGCACCATTGATGTTGCTTATTAAAATTTTAACGGTGTGAGTGACTAGTAGTTCGTCAAATTTATTTTGACTGTATATTAGTTTTGACTTTTGACTTTTGACTTTTGACTTCCGCCCTGCGGTACTAGCGGCTATGTCTGAGGCAAAATTACCATGAGTTGTTAGAATGGTAAAACCCTAAAATTTACCTGGGATATACGGATTTAAACCTGTCTCCATGTCTTACGAACCACTGCACCATAAGTATCGGCCAAAGAGTTTCGCTGAACTGGTGGGTCAAGAGGCGATCGCTACTACCCTAACTAATGCCATTCTCTCAGCGAAAATCGCCCCTGCCTATTTGTTCACTGGCCCTAGAGGTACAGGAAAAACTTCCAGTGCGAGAATTCTCGCTAAATCTCTCAATTGTCTCCAAGGCAACCAGCCAACCCCCCAACCCTGCGGTGTTTGTGAAATCTGTCAGGGTATTACTAAAGGCTATTCTACTGATGTGATTGAAATTGACGCTGCTAGTAATACGGGTGTTGATAATATCCGTGAACTGATTGAAAGGGCGCAGTTTGCCCCGATGCAGTGTCGTTATAAAGTTTATGTGATTGATGAATGCCTGACTGGAGACTCATTGATTCTCACAGATGCCGGAATTGTCCGCCTTGATAACCCGAATATTCAAGGTCAGAGAGTTCTTAGTTACAATGACTCCTCTGAAAAATGGGAGTTTAAAAAAGTTGTCCGTTGGTTAGATCAAGGGGAAAAGCAGACCTTAGTGATCAAAACAACTCACAGAGAAATTAAGTGTACAATTAATCATTTAATCAGGACTGACCAGGGATGGATAGCAGCCAAAGACGTAAAAGCAGGAATGAAGATACTATCCCCTGTGAATGTGGATGCGACACGCTCATTTACAAATTTGGAGAAGGTCGAATCTGTTCACCTCGCTGGAGTTGAGCGAGTTTATGATCTTGAAGTTGAGGATAATCATAACTTTGTCGCTAATGGATTACTAGTACATAACTGTCATATGCTAAGTACCGCAGCGTTCAACGCATTACTTAAAACCCTAGAAGAACCACCTAAGCACGTTGTTTTTGTCCTCGCTACAACAGACGCACAAAGGGTATTACCAACAATTATTTCTCGTTGTCAAAGGTTTGATTTTCGACGGATTCAGTTAGAGGCAATGGTAAAACATTTAACGTATATTGCCGCTAAGGAAAGTATTCATATTTCTCATGATTCTCTGACTCTGGTGGGACAAATTGCCCAAGGAGGATTAAGAGATGCAGAAAGTTTACTTGATCAATTAGCTTTAATTGCTGGGGAAGTGACACCGGATAAGGTTTGGGATTTGGTAGGTTCAGTCAGCGAAAAAGACCTATTTGGACTATTAGAAGCGATCGCTCAAGATCAAGCCGAAATAGTCCTAGACTCTACCCGGAAAATCCTAGATCGAGGTCGAGAACCCCTGATCATTCTCCAAAATCTCGCCGCTTTTTATCGAGATTTCCTCATAGCTAAAACCGCTCCCAATCGTCAAGATTTAGTTGCTTGTACTGAATCAACCTGGACATCATTAGTTGACTTTGCCCAAAAATTTGATATTAGTACCATCTTACGAGGACAACAACACCTGAGAACAGCAGAATTACAACTAAAAAACACCACTCAACCCCGTTTATGGTTAGAAGTAACATTACTGGGATTATTACCCAGTGCCAATATTCAAATTCAAACTGCAAATATTTCTCAGCAAGTTAATACAACTGCTGTCACTCCAGCTTATCCTCCCGCTGCTGCACCACCAGCATATCCGCCCACAAATCACAACTCATCTGTGAATTTTGCACCAGTACCCACGTCAGAACCTGTATATGCACCACCACCTACTAACCATCAACCAGAACCAATACAGCCAGTAGGAGAAGGTTCACAATACAATTTAACTCAACTTTGGCAACAAGTCCGTGGACATATTCAGCAGCTACCCACACAAGCATTATTGGGTCAAATGTGCCATTTAATGGAATTTAATGGTGTAGTTGCTCGTGTAGGTGTAAAAGCGGTTTGGTATGACAAAGTGAAATCTTATCTACCGATCATCACTACGGCCTTTAGACAAACCTTCCAGCAGGAAATTCAAGTTACCTTAGAAAAAGCTACCACTGCCAACGCCACATCAACTAAGCGAAATCCACCTCCACAAAATTCTACTCCCGTTCAACAACCACCCCAACCTACATCTTATCAACAACCACCCCAACCTACATCTAATTACCAACCTCCAGCCCCGCAACCCACACCACAGCCACCCTCAGCCGTACCACAGCCAGTAGCTACAGTATCCGCACCACCACCCGTACCAGTCCGAGTTGAGCCTGTTGTTACCAATGCAGCACCAGTGCAACCATCGCCATCAAGTTGGGATCATGATGGTGTGGTTAAAGCTGCGGAAAGTCTAGCAAAGTTCTTTTCTGGAGAAATCATCCGCATGACAGATGATAGTTTTCAATTATCTGATTCTGTTACTTCCACTGAAACGCCTGAAATATATGAATCTTATGTTGATGATGAATATAGTTGAGAAATTCAGAACTGTCGAGATTCTCCCCTTATTTAAATATTTGACAGTTGCTAATAACGTCTGTAAGGATCAGAAGCAATTTTCATAAGACCTCGCGGTAAGCGGGAAACTCAGTCACTTTAGTGCTGAGAGGGAAGCGACACGGGCGGTTTTAACCGCTTTGAATATTTTTTCATTACCGCCTTGGAGTTGGGAAATTTGGGGTACTTTTGTAATGTACTTTCAACGGGACAATTACCGATTCAAATTCTCCAACTCTGTACGCATAATGTTTTGCTCCAAAGAGCCTCCCATTTCTGGGGTAATGTTAGCTAGATGCCTCCGGCACGCTGCGCGAACGACCTGTTATAAGAGCTTTTTAGACTTGCAACACTGTTTCAGTGACCTTAAAACTGTTTAATTGCAAATGACAGAGCAGGGAACTAGTGAAGCAGCGCGGTCTTGGGGGTTTCCCCCATGAGCGACTGCTGAACCCCGAAGGGGCTACGCATTCCGGGGTGTCGTGACTCAAATAACGGCTACCCTTCGACTACGCTCAGGGTGGTCTGGTCAGTACGGCTTGCTTGATTGATTACTCTTGCAAGCCCAGTCCCTTTAGGGCTGGGTTACTGACATTTGCATTTTCCCTGTTTCTTGAGTAAGTGCAAGATATGAGGTAAGGTATAGGTTTACTGATTAAATCAAAAAATGTCTGAACAACAAACCATTAGTCCTTGGCAATCTAAACCTTGGTGGTGTCAACCTTGGTCAATTATCCTAACCAGTTTAACATTAATCAGCGGTAGTTGGTTAATCTTCAAAATTATTTGGTTAACAATTTTAGTTGCTATTCCATTATTGATTTGGATGGGATTTTTTCTGTTAATTTGGCCGCAGATGATGATTCGCAGTGGAGTTTTGGATAATTTAGAAAAACATCCTTAATTCCCATCAAAATATATCCCGATAAATCACATACATTCCACCAACATAGAGCGCAACGAGAGTTAATCCATCCCAGGTAATGTACATTCGTGAACCGCTGACAGCATGATAAATCAGTCCATTAATAGCTACTGAAGTCATAATCATGGCAACAATAGCAGTAAATATATGTATCTGACTGATATTTAACCAGAGATTACCTTGTAAATACACCAAGTCATAAAAGCCTAAAATTGCTAAATTGGTGATATTAGAACCAAAAACATTGGATACTGCTAAATCAACCGCATTAAGTCGCACAGCGGCCAATGATGCTACTACTTCGGGAAGTGAGGTGGCTGTCGCTAAGAGAATTGCACCAATAAAGCTTTGTCCCAATCCAGTTACTGCTGCAATTCTATCACCTAAAAATGCCAACCAAATACCGAGAATGACAATTATGACTGAGAGGAAAATAAACCTCAGATATGCTTGTTGTGAGGTAATATGTTGATATTGAAAAGCCTCAATTTCTTCTTCTAGCACTTGTGCGCGTCGTCTCATCTCAAATTGAGCAATCATGCGGGCGCTCAACCAGTAGAGAAAGAGTAAGATAATACTGGGAATACCCACCCATCCTATAGCTAAATTCATTTCTGTTTTGGCTAGGAGTATTCCCAGAGTCGTCACACCTAGCATGACACAGCCCAAACTAGCGGCTAATCCATGACTAATCTGCGCTCGCTGTAGTACGGGTTCAGGACCGTTGTAAATATCCAGTAATGCCAAAATGAGCAAATTAAAGAGACAACTGCCTAAGATGCCCCCTACAGCTAAGTCTGGAGAGTTAAATATAACTATGGCACTTGTCCCTGTGGCTAGTTCAGGTAAAGATGTGACACCTGCTAACAGAATTGTACCCACCCAAGTCCGTCCTAATCCGGTTTTTTCTGCCACAATATCAGCACTTTGGGAAAGCCATGAGCCGATAAAAATTACTAAAGTAAGACATATAATCACTTGGAGAAGTAGCATAGTTATTTAGAGAAGATAGGGCTTAATTAAATATTATTAATTTTGCAGAAAAATGGGGAAAAATTTATTATTTATTGACTAATTATTTTTATGATTATGACAGAAATTATCAATCAAAATCTTAATAACAGGTTAATTTCTATTATTATTCCCACTCTCAATGAAGCGGATAATATTAAAGAAGCAATTATTAGCAGTCAATCTAGTAGTAATGTAGAAATAATTGTAGTTGATGGTGGTTCAAAAGATGAAACATTATTAATCGCTAAATCATTGAATGTTAAGGTAATTATTTCTCCTCCCGGACGTGCTAATCAAATGAATACAGGTGCTATGGCTGCTAGTGGGGAAATTCTCCTATTTCTCCATGCTGATACCCGTTTACCGACTAATTTCGAGCAGATGATTCGCACAACCTTAGCAAAACCGGGAATTGTGGCTGGTGCGTTTGCTTTACGGATAAATGCCCCTAATTGGGGGTTGCGTTTGGTAGAATTTGGTGTAAAATGGCGATCGCATCTTTGGCAAATGCCCTATGGTGATCAAGCTATTTTTCTCACCAAAGATGTATTTCAGCAAGTTGGTAATTTCCCGCAAATATCAATTATGGAAGACTTTGCAATGATGAGAAAATTAAAAACTCTGGGCAAAATTTACCTATTACCAACACCCGTAATTACCTCACCTCGCAGATGGTTAAAAAAAGGAATTATCCAAACTACTATTTTGAATCAAATGATTGTCATTGCTTATTTACTCGGTATTTCCCCAACCCAAATTCGTAATTGGTACTCTTCCCCAAAATCCTAGAGAATTTTTATGCTTATTACCTTGTTATCAGAAATAGATTTTGCTGTAATTCAAGAATCTGTTAAAGTATCTTCTCCCAATCTTCAAGAATTTTTACAGAATGCTTTACAGTGGATTAATAGCCTTGGTGCTATAGGAGGAATAGTATTTATTGGCATCTATATTATAGCTACTCTAGCTTTTTTACCGGCTGCACTGCTGACATTGGGTGCTGGGGTAATTTTTGGTGTAATTTGGGGTTCTATATATGTCTTTATTGGGGCTACATTAGGTGCTATAGCAGCATTTTTAGGAGGACGTTATTTAGCGCAAGGTTGGGTAAAAGAAAAAATATCTAGTTACAAAAAATTTGCCATCATTGATAAAGCAGTTAGTAAAGAAGGATTAAAAATTGTCCTATTAGTTCGACTTTCTCCCCTCTTTCCCTTCAATTTATTAAACTATGCTTTCGGAATTACTAGTGTTTCTTTTCAAGACTATTTAATTGGTTCAGTGGGGATGATTCCTGGAACAATTATGTATGTTTATTTTGGATCTTTAGTAGGAGATATAGCCTTAATTGGCAGTAAAAATCAACCTGGAAACATCATCCTCCACTGGGTAATTCAAATCATGGGGTTGATAGCAACAATTGCTGTCACAGTTTATGTCACGAAGATAGCTAAGAAAGCTTTAGAAGATGAGAACTTATAAAAATTCTTTGTTTTTTATTTTTCAATAATTTTAGTAATTTTGTTAAATATAAAACCGATAAATTTCTGATGATAATGTATTTATAAATAACAGATCATATAATCAAAAACATAGTTTATACTTAACCATTCAGAGGTAATACTAATGTCAACTTCAGAATCTCCAAGAGTCACAATTCGTCCCATGGATGAGTATAATCAAAAACTCCTCAAAAATGTTCATCCAGATAATTGGGTAAATCCCCAAAGGGCTGATTGTTATGATTTAGTAGTAATTGGTGGGGGAACTGCGGGTTTAGTTGTCGCTGCGGGGGCTGCGGGATTAGATTTGGGTTTAAAAGTAGCATTAATTGAAAAAAATCTCATGGGAGGAGATTGTTTAAATTTTGGTTGTATTCCTTCTAAATGTTTAATTCGTTCTTCTCGTGTAGTTGAAGAAATCAGAAAAGCCAAAGATTTAGGGATTAATATTTCTCAGAAATTTGATGTGGATTTTGCCACAGTTATGGAGAGAATGAGACGCATTCGGGCGAGTATTAGTCATCATGATTCTGTGGAAAGATTTAAAAGTTTAGGAATTGATGTTTTTTTAGGTGATGGTAAATTTATAAACAAGAATACTATAGAAGTTGATCAGCAAACATTAAAGTTTAAAAAAGCTGTCATTGCTACCGGTGCGAGGGCTGTTAAACCGAAAATTCGGGGAATTGAAGCAGCAGGTTATTTAACCAATGAAACTGTTTTTTCCCTAACTCAGAAACCCGAAAAATTAGCAATAATTGGTGGTGGACCTGTTGGTTGTGAATTAGCACAAACATTTCAGCGGTTAGGTTGTGAAGTGACATTATTTCATCGAGGTTCACATATTTTAAATCAGGAAGATTCAGAAGCAGCGGAGATTTTGCAAAAAGTTTTAATTGATGAAGGTATTCGTTTAGTATTAAATTGTCAATTAGAAGAAGTTGTTACAGTTACGGAAGGAAAACGCCTATATTTTTCTGTGAATAGTGAACGAGATTCGGTGACAGTTGATGAAATATTAGTTGGTGCGGGACGGGCTCCAAATGTGGAAAATTTGAATTTAGAGGCAGTGGGTGTAGAATATGATCAAACCTGGGGTGTAAAAGTGAATGATTATTTACAAACCACAAATCCCAAAATTTACGCCGCTGGTGATATCTGCATGAATTGGAAATTTACTCATGCGGCAGATGCGGCAGCGCGAATTGTGATTAAAAATACCCTGTTTTCGCCTTTTGGTTGGGGACGATCTAAACTTAGTAGTTTAGTGATGCCTTGGGTGACATATACCAGCCCGGAAATTGCTCATGTGGGGATGTATGCAAATGAGGCAGAAAAATTAGGTATAAAGATAGAAACTATTAAGATTCCTTTTAAAAGTATAGACCGAGCGATCGCAGATCATGAAGAATCTGGTTTTTTAAAGATTCATCACAAAAAAGGATCAGATCAAATCCTCGGTGCAACCATAGTTGCTAATCATGCAGGGGAGATGATTTCGGAAATTACTACAGCTATTGTTAATAATATTGGTTTAAGTAAACTGAGTAGTGTAATTCATCCTTATCCCACTCAAGCGGAAGCCATTAAAAAAGCCGCAGACGCTTATCGCAAGACTTTACTCACACCAAAAACTAAGCAATTATTGGGATTTTTAACCAAGTTTTCTTAAATTTGAGAGTTTCAGATCCCCGACTTCTTAGAGAAGTCGGGGATCTTGTTCTTGAAGAAAATATTCATGGTAAAATTCATGAAGAAAGAGAAAAAATTGCCCCAGCTATGCCAGGATTATCAGGACATCAAACAAAATGGAATATAAATCTCTGGCTATTGTCAGCAGTATCGTTATATTTGGAATTCTGGAAACCTTAGTTCCTTTCTTTCAATATCGTCAAAATCCCATTAAAAGAGTTATTCACAATTTAATTTTGGGGTTAATAAATTTTTTTGTGGTTAATTTAACTGTTATTTTAATCTTAAATTCTCTCTGGAAACCAACTTTATGGCGGGGATTATTTTATGATATTAATTTACCCTGGTTACATTTTATTCTCTCTTTTTTATTGCTTGATTTGTATATGTATACGTGGCATAGATTAATCCACACTTGGGGTTTTGCTTGGCGTTTTCACAAAGTCCATCATACAGATAGATGGATGAATATATCCACAGCTTACCGCTTTCATACAGGAGAAGTTATTGTTGCCAATATTCCCAAAATTGGGTTAATTTATCTGTTGGGAATTACACCAAACGCTTGGATATTATATGAATCTTTATTTGCGGTATCATTAGTTTTTCATCACAGTAATTTTGCCTTACCTTTTAAAATAGATAAATTCCTGAGTTATTTTATTGTTACACCTAATTATCATCGCGCTCATCATTGTCAATTAACAAAATATTTAAATAGTAATTATACAAGTTTATTAACTATATGGGATCTAATTTTTCAATCTCGTTATTATCCGCCCCAACCAGAAAGCATCCAGTTAGGTATATCGGAAGAAACCAGAGATCTTAATTTTATCAGTTTATTAAAATTACCGTTTGTGTCTGTTAATAAACACAATTGATAGGATCAGAGAACGGAATTCAAAAGTAAAACATTAAGAAACTTATCCAAAGATGCAGAAGCTGATTTAAGATTAAAATTAATGAGCTAAATTGTTCAATTTGGAGTTTTTCGCTGTGTTAAGTTCACCTTTACCCACAATCAACGCCCTCAAACAACCTACCAGTGATGCTTGGGTAGAGCAAGCGATCGCTAACCTTGATATTATCTTACTAGATCACTCCCACTGTGAACGCAAAGCCGCAGGAGTAGCATTAAATATGATGTTTCGCTATCCCTCTAATGCTAAAATGGTGAGAGAGTTAACAGCGATCGCTCGTGAAGAACTAGAACACTTTGAACTCGTCAATCAATGGCTAGAACGCCGTAACATCAAACTAGCAGCCCTATCCGCACCCCCCTACGGTGCAGGGTTAAAATCCCAAGTTCGGGGACAAGAACCCCAGAGATTTTTAGACTCCTTACTCGTCACCGGCTTAATAGAAGCCCGTAGTCATGAACGCTTAGGACTCCTAGCTGCTAACTGTCCAGAACCAGAATTAGCCGCATTTTACCGCAGTTTAATGGCATCAGAAGCCCGACATTTTGGGATGTATTGGGTATTAGCTGACACCTATTTTGACCGAAAAATCGTCATGGACAGATTAGACGAACTAGCAGAGGTGGAAAGTCAATTATTATCAACCTTACACCCAGAACCCAGAATACATAGTTAGTCAGTTTTTGCCGGAGTATGGATTAACAACCAAGATTGCAAATCATTCAAACTCTGAAAATCTAAAAGAGCTTCACTCAATTCTTCCAACACAGATAATGGTAAACCAGAAATAGATTTTATCTTTCTCTGAGATATTTTACCAAACCGCTTTGTTAATTGTCGAATCACCAAATTAATTGTAGCTTGTTCTATGCCTTGTTCTATGCCTTGTTCTAGTCCTTCCTCTAGTCCTTCTTCTCTGCCTTGTTCCAGTCCTTCCTCTCTGCCTTCTTCTTTAATTTCTTGATAAACTCTAGTTTCTTTGAGTGTAATTCCTAACATTGATTCTACCTCCCGACGACTCAGATTTTCAAACTTGTAGACCATGATTGTCGTGATCATCTCCATCATAGCTTGACTTGATGGTGTGACAATCTCCTCATGGGTTCTGGTTAATAAATATCTAGCTACTGCTGGGGCTTGACTTTCTCCCAGAGTAGTTAGTAACATGACACCTAAACCTAATGGTAATTCTTGAATATCTCCCAATTCATCTAAATATACTCGATGTACTTGAGGACTGTTGAGAAATCCACGATGAGGATAAATGTCATTTTGTTCTGTATTTCGAGATGGATAAATAATCACTATTTGCCAATCACAAAATCTTTTGCGATTACGATAAAAATATAGTGAAGTTTCCGCACAGATTCTTTCATACAATTCCTCATCTCTTTGAAATTGTACCTCACAAAAATATACTACTCCTTGTCCATCACTTTCTGGTGGTAAAAATACACCATCAATTGCAAAAGTCGGTTCTTTGACAGCCACAGAATCAAAGCGGTAAGCCTGAGCATTAATCGGCGGATCTGTCAACAGTTCAAACAACAAAGATGGATATTGTTGAAAGAGTTTATAAAAAAGTGAATCTCTTCGCATAAATCATGATTATAATATTTACTGGTTAAAATTCCTCAAACTTTGCGTCTTTGCTCCTTTGCGCCTTTGCGGGAAACATAATTTTAACTGTAAAATAGAAAAAAACCCCGGAGGTAGAATTACGGTTTACGCACGTCCCCTAGCCAAATTAATCGAACAGTTGCAACGGCTACCCGGAGTTGGTCCAAAAAGCGCCCAACGTTTAGCTTTGCACATCTTAAAAAGACCAGAAGCAGAGGTAGAAGCTTTAGCCCAAGCACTTGTTGACGCGAAAAAACAGGTAGGTTTATGTAAAGTTTGTTTTCACCTTTCATCAGATCCAGTCTGTGAAATTTGTCGTCACCCTCAACGAGATAATACAACTATTTGCGTAGTTGCAGATTCCCGTGATGTGATTGCCTTAGAAAAAACTCGTGAATTTAAAGGTAAATATCATGTTTTATGTGGTGTAATTTCCCCTATGGATGGTATTGGACCAGAACAGTTAACCATTCAAGCTTTAGTGAGACGAGTAAGCGAACAAAAACCCCAAGAGGTGATTTTAGCTATTAGTCCCAGTATCGAAGGGGAAACCACAACATTGTATATCGGTCAATTACTAAAACCATTTACTAAAGTAACCCGTATTGCCTTTGGTTTACCCGTCGGTGGTGATTTAGAATATGCTGATGAACTCACCTTAGCTAGAGCATTAGAAGGACGCAGAGAACTAGATTAAAAGTAGCAAATTTCATTACCAAAATGTTTTTTACCAATTCCTTAGAAAATCAACTTCAAGAGTGTCACAATACCATTATTAATCAACCAAATAATGCTAATGCCTATGTTCGACGAGGCATGGTTTATTTTAAATTAGGAAAAATTACCGAATCAATTCAAGATTTTGATCAGGCAGAAAAGTTAGATATTCAAATTACTCCTTATCTTTGGCAACGCGGGTTAAGTTATTATTATGCAGAACGATTTGCTCAAGGTGCAAAACAGTTTGAAATTGATTTAACTGTTAATGCTCAAGATGTGGAAGAAACTGTCTGGAGATATCTTTGCATAGCCAGATTATCCGGTGTGACAGAAGCTCGTAATTCTTTATTATCTGTGAAAAATGACCCGCGAAAAATCATGAAATCTATCTATGATTTATTTGCAGGTAATTGTAGCCAAGATGATGTTTTAAATGTGGGAAAATTGGCAGGATTAAAAGGTAAGTTTTACAGTCATCTTTATTTGGGTTTATATTATGAAGCTGAGAATAATTTAGAGTTAGCGCAGGAATATATAGTTAAGGCTGCTGATGAGTATAAAATTGATGATTATATGTGGTATTTAGCCGTAGTACATAAGCAATTACGAAAATGGGAGTAATATATGAAATACAGTAGGGCTGATTCCTAGTAAAGAAAGCTGCTAAACAAGCTGAAGCTGCTCTCAAAGTGTTAATCAACTCGTTGTTTGGCTTTTATGGGACTTCTGGTGTTGGTTTTAATGATATGGAAGCTGCTGCACTGGTTACAGCTTATGGTAGACGGATTCTGCGATTCATGATTGATGTAATTGAAAAAGCGGGAGGTATCCAGGTTGAAAGTGATACTGATGGTGTGTTCTTCTCCCACTCTGAACCTCTGCTGATATTTGAGAGGCTGCAAAATGCTTTACCTACGGGTATCAAAATTGAGTTGGAAATTCTTGCTCAAGCGATGTTTGTTCCCTCTAGAGGAGCTAAGAATTATATTATCTGGCACGAAGATGGTAAAATTACTACTAAGGGTTCATGGCGGAAACGCGATTCCTACGGAGCGCTTCGCTATCGTTCTCGTCTGGAAAAGGAGTTTCCTTTGAACTACCTGACACAATATCTTCAGTCAAAGGCTAAGGCGGAACAATATTACCAGGAATTAACAAAGGTTATTCGTTCTGGTGATTTTCCTGTGGAACAGTTACAGGTTACTCGGAAAATTAAGAAGGGTGAAAAGGCTCTTTTGGTTCTGGGTAATACTGGGGATGTTGTGACGTTTTATCAAGGAATTAGGGGATTGACTAATTCTGAAGCCTATTCCAGTGGGTATTATTTGGAGTTGATGGCTAAAAAACGGGATGAGTTACTTTCGGTTGTTGAACCTCAAGGTGATGTGGGTAAGCAGTTGAGTCTGTTTTGAGTAGGGTATTATACTAATGATGAGAGCGATCGCCTATATTTCTTTGTTTTTCTCTAAGTATTAATTCAGTGTAATATTTACCCATATTTTGCAATAATAAAAATTATAAGGTTACACCTACCCTTTAATTAATTTTCAGGAATTTGGCTTTATGGATGAACTTATAAGAAAAGTAGCTGCTTTAGGATTACCCGCAGTAATACTTGCAGTTGTTATGGCTAGTACAGGGTTAGCTGGTGCAGCAGCCATTACATCAGCTTTAGCAATTCTTGGTGGACCGGCTGGTATGGTTGGAGGGATTTTTGCATTAGGAACAGTTGGAATACTTACTGATCTACTTGCCAAATTTGGTATTGAACTTGTCTTGATGCGTATATATGAAATTCGCAGTGAAAAGGAAAATGTCGAAAAACTTTGTCAGGAAATTGATAATTTGCCATTTATTAGCAATGAGTTAAAACAAAAGGTAAAAACATTAATTAATAAACAGATTATCTTTGTTTTAGCAGGTCGCACAGGAGTTGGAAAGTCTAGCACTGTTAATTCTCTATTAGATTGTGAAGTTGCTAAAACTGGCAAATATGAACCTACAACAAAATCGGTAGATACTTATGAACATAAAGTAAATGGTATCAATTTCATTATAGTAGATACTCCTGGTCTTTGCGATGAAGAAGAAGAAGCTGGTAATGACCAAAAATACCTGAACTTAATGAAACCAAAAATTCAAAAAATGGTTTCAATGTGGTTTGTAAGTCAGCTTAATGATACTAGAGTCACAAGTGATGAAAAAAGAGTTATTAAACGTCTTTCAAAAGCATTTGGTAAGAAGGTTTGGGAATGCTCCGTAATTGTTTTTACATATGCTAATTCTGTTACTGCCTCAGAATATGAAGAAACTTTAAAGATAAGAACAGAATTAATACGCAAAGAAATAGCTAAGTATGTGGGAGAAGATACAGCTAATCAAATTCCATCTATAGCCGTAGATAACAAAAGTGAAACAACACCAGATGGCAAAAAATGGCTGGGAGAATTTTTTACAAGAGTTTTTGTCAGAGCATCTGAATCCGGTTCTGTAGTATTCGCAGCAGCTATGAAAGATAGTGCATTTTCTTCATCGGGTAAATCACGAATTGAACTAGATGAAAATCAAAAAGAAGAGATTAAAAATAAGATTAAGAAAGGCCTTATTGGAGGACTTGCATCTGGTGGAACAGTTGTAGGTTTATTTCTTGGTCCTGGTGGTGCAATAGTTGGTGGTTTACTGGGTACTGTAGTAGGTTTGTGGTTAGAGTTAGATCGTAGAAATGCGTAATTTTTTAATTGTTGGACGTACTGGAGTTGGTAAATCAAGCTTTATTAACTCAATTTTAGGCAAACCTGTTGCTGAAACATCAAAATACGAAGCTTGTACCAAAGTAATTAGGCATTATGATCATACTAGCCATTTAGGTGATATTTGCCTAATTGATACACCAGGACTAGCAGAAGATGATCTAGAGTGTGACAAACAATATTTAGATTTGATAATCAATAATGTTGATTTAAAAACAATCAACACATTAATTTATGTTTCTCGCTTAGATGAAACAAGATTCCGTCCAGAAGAAAAAACGACAATAAGCTTGTTGACAGAAAAATTAGGAGCATTTATTTGGAATAATGCTTGGCTAGTTTTCACGTTTGCAGGATCAGTTCCTCATGAAAACCGTGATATAGTTTCAAAAAATAGGAAATTACAAATTGAAGAATTTGTTAAAGCTATCACATTGGAATATAATCTGAATCCTTCATTTCAAGGATTTCAGGTAAAGTTAAGAGTTGATAATAGTTCAAAAAACTGGTCTTCCAAAAGTATACCTATTATATCAGTATTAACCACTAAGAGTTTGTAATAACTTAGGTCTAAAAGATGTTATAGAAAATAATAACTAAAAAGTATATTTAGCAATACTTTCAGTCTATCTTATTTCTCATAATGCCCTTGGTAGATTTCGCCCTACTAATACAGTGTGTAGTCTGTTAAAACAGTATAGTTGCCTGTTTCGTATTGTCTTCTTTTATATTCAAGATTTTCACCTTGTGTTACATAAACAGGTTTATAGCTTCCATCTTTGGCATCGTATACTATAATTAAATGAGTAGCATTTTGGTTTTGTCCCTCAAATATCCACTCGGCAATGGGAAGGTTTTCTGAATTGTGGCTCATTTTTTAGCATTTAATAAATGAACTTTCTATTATACGTTATAGTTGTCAAGGGAGATATAAACAAATGTTACAAAATATTAATTTCTAACAAATTAACTCACATAAATCTTAAGATAAAGAGGCTTTTAGCATAAACTAAGTGTATCTATTTCCAATGAAAGATACTCTAAAAAGAAGAGTTTCAGGGATTATTATTGAAACATCCAATAAAAAATTAAATAAAACTTAATACGTTATACTAATGTAATACCTCAATCTATAACACTTAGGAATTTAAAATGGAAACAGGTACAATAAGATTGGTGGATCACTCCTCTAAATCAGGCTACATAACACCTGATAACACAAATGAAACCATTTATTTTCACTCCGCTTCTATGAGAACCAATAGTTTTACAAGCTTTGCAACAGGAAAGAAAGTATCTTATACACGTGAAAAGCTTGAGGGTTCGCAGGGCTATAAAGCGGTTAATATTGTGGTCAATGAGTAGATATAATAGGTTTTCTTAATACAAGAATCTATTATAAGGATATAAATATGTACCCTACTAGCTTGGTAGGGTATTTATTCAGGGAAAAACAAAACCTATTAATTATTTAATCAGGTTTATTTTTCTTAAAAATATATTAGATTATTTTTAATAAATGCTAATTTTTAGAGAAAATTACAATTATTTTAGCTTGAAGTGTACTATACCCCGTCTAAGATAAGACCTATAGCTTCAAAAATGGATATTTATTATTTTTTATCCATCAAGCATCCCAGCCCTTACTTTTGCAATATCTATACCTCGCTTTTCTAAAGATTTTTTCATTTCCTCAAAAAAACAAATATCACTTTCGGTAATATTTTTGAATGGATATTTAGGATATACAGGAATCCATTCATATTTATATATAAATCCATCTCTCCTTCTTGCAATTAACTTGATCATTTCTGTATTTTTATCTATTAAATACAAAATTTTACTATTAAAATCCCATTTACCTATATAAATATCTCCACAATATTCTTTACTTTTTTTATACTCTAAAAAAGCATACAATATAGGTGCTATTATTTCAGTCCCATTAACTTGTATTTGAATGTTTTTTATAACTAAATCCCTATCTTCTGGATTTGAAGCACAACCTGGCAGTTCGTCTAAAGGTATTTCAGTATTATGCTTAATATAATTATCAAAATCTATTGCCTTAATATAATGCATTCTTTTGAATTTTATACATTGTGTGCTTTGTCGAAAACGTAATATACTACCCGGTTGTATCATTTGGTGTAGATGGGAAGGAATTTCCAAGAAATCAAAAATAACATAGCTACAATTGTAGGTTTTAAGAAAACCATAATTCTCATCTAATAAAATTTTGGATACAATACCTAGTATTTTAGACTGTTCATCAATGTTCATAATTGAATAAATTATTCTTTTCAAATCTGCAATAAAACCTTTTACTGTTTCATGCCATTTCTTTTTATATATTTCACCTTTATATGGATTACAATGATAAGGTAATTCTTCTGTATAATTTATGTCCTTCCTAGTAGCACTCGCTGTATAAGATGCTGGAACACGATGCACGCCATAATGCAAATTTACTTTGATAATGTATAAATTATCTTCATACTCTAAAGTTAGAATAGAATTGTTAGGTTTGTAAGTTTTTTTATTTAAACTTCTTCCCAGAAGATTACAGTTATAATTAACTATAAAATCTATAAAATCTTCTGTATCTAAAAAATTCAGTTCATTAAGATTCTCAATTAACATAAATTTAGTACCAGAAATTAAATACTTTCATTTTATGAGTTAATACACTAATTTAGTCTATAGTTTTTGTTGACAAAAAATGTATATGCAAATTACAATAGACTATTTTTGAATCAGATCATGTTGTTTAGTAACAATACCATAATAAACTTATTTGTTGTAAGAATAAAGAACAGTATGAATAAAAGTAAGACGTGAGAGGTAAGCAGCAGAGCTAACGCTCATGTACGGCAGTCCTATTGCCGTACTACCATGCCAACACACTTATACTTTGGTGAAGACGAATTCTTCCTAACTCGCACCATCAAACAACTAAAAACCCACACTCTAGATCAACAATGGGCAAACTTCAACCATACAGAATACCCCCCAGAATCTAAAGAAACCATTCCTCAAGCATTATCCGATATCATGACACCACCAGTTGGGAGTGGAGGAAGATTAGTACATTTGCCCAACAGCACATTACTGGGAGTTTGTTCAAAAGAAATTTTGTTGCAGTTGGAGTCCATTCTCCCCAAAATTCCCTCAACAAATACCCTCCTGATCACCAACACTCACAAACCTGACGCGAGAAATAAATCAGTCAAACTCCTACTGGAGTACGCACAGGTAAAAGAATTTCCTCTCATTCCCCAATGGCAAACCCAAGCATTAATACAGCAAGCTCGGACTTTAGCTGATGAAGTAAGTGTAACACTCACTACCGATGCTTACAAAGTATTAATTGATTACACAGGCAATCATACACGACTGATATTCACCGAACTAGAAAAGCTCAAAACCTATGCTTTGGGTAAAACAGTCAATGGGGATATGGTGAAAGAATTAGTGTCAGAAAGTGCTGCTAATAGTTTACAACTAGCGATCGCCATTCGCTTGGGTAACATTGCTCAAGCATTAGAATTTGGCGATCGCTTAATTAACTGTAACGAACCAGCTTTAAAAATTACCGCTATATACTCAACACGGCTTAATTATTTGATTCTGTGGGTAGGGGTTTAGCACTGCTAAACCCCTACTACAAATCTAGGTTTTTCATGATTTCGTAAAAGTCCATTTCCCAACCGTGTTTAGTATAAATCGTGAGTCGGCTTTTAGAAATTAATGCGGCGATAAACTTCACCAAGAGGAACTTCTACATTTAAACTATGTAATAATATAGACTGCTCAAGATGATCATAAACCTGCCATTGCCAGCGAACTGCTTGCAGCAGCGCTAGTTCCCTCCGGGACGCTCCGCGAACGCTATCGCTACTATCATCAAGTTTGTGATAATGCTCAATATAGGGTTCAGTTTGGCTAACTAGCAGATATTCGCAAAAGCTAGGAAGTGAGCGATATTTTCTAAATTTATCACCTCTATCATAACCTTCAGTAGAGGGTGATAAAACTTCTACAATTACTAAAGGATTGAGAATTTCGTCAGTGCGATCGCCGTTAAACTCCGGTTCACCATTAATTACAAGAACATCAGCATAAGTACCATGATTAAACTCAGAAATCCAGATTCTTAAGTCCCCATTATAAGTTTGAAAATTAGTGTCTCTGAGAGCTACATTAAGTAAAGTAGTAATATTGACGGTAAGACGGCTATGAACTTCTGAACCTCCAGCCATTGCAATAATTTCTCCGTTACGATATTCATGTTTTTCTGCGGCGGTTTCCTCCATCACTCGATACTCATCTGGAGTGAAGTGAGTTGTTGTTATATCCTGGGTAATATTGGGGGGACTGGTTTGAGTAATAACCACGATCAAACCTCACGAATAATTGGTTTTATTTCAAGATAGTTCTTCCTTATCAAATTCATGATAACAAATTTTAAATCAATTGTCAAGCCCCAAATACAGTTTTTCGCCATCGCTATTTCTGGGTAAAGGAAAAATTCATCCCTAAGATTCTTTGATCCCCCTTTATCAGTTGTTACATACAGTCCTAAACTGGAGATGAGAGTGAAAGGCAGTTGGGAGAAATTTTGTGAAAAAAGTTTTAGCAATTATTCTGGGTGGGGGTGCGGGGACTCGGCTTTATCCGTTAACTAAACTCCGCGCCAAACCAGCAGTACCAGTGGCCGGGAAATATCGTCTCATAGATATCCCTGTTAGCAACTGCATCAATTCCGAAATATTCAAAATCTACGTTCTGACTCAATTTAACTCAGCCTCTCTGAATCGGCACATCGCCCGTGCTTACAACTTCAGTGGGTTTAGTGATGGGTTTGTAGAAGTGTTAGCAGCACAACAAACCCCAGAAAACCCCAACTGGTTCCAAGGTACGGCTGATGCTGTGCGTCAGTACATCTGGATGTTACAAGAGTGGGATGTAGAAGAATTTCTGATTCTTTCCGGTGATCACCTTTACCGCATGGATTACCGGCAGTTTATCCAGCGACATAGAGATACAAATGCTGATATTACACTTTCCGTCATTCCCATGGATGATCGTCGAGCCTCCGATTTTGGCTTGATGAAAATTAATGAATCGGGTAGGGTAATTGATTTTAGCGAAAAACCCAAAGGTGAAGCTTTAGCACAAATGCGTGTTGATACCACCATATTGGGATTGACAAAAGAACAAGCCGCATTACAGCCATATATCGCCTCCATGGGGATTTATGTCTTTAAAAAAGATGTTTTGATTAAGTTGTTGAAACAATCTTTAGAACAAACTGATTTTGGTAAAGAGATTATTCCCGAAGCTGCTAAAGATCACAACGTTCAAGCCTTCTTATTTGATGACTACTGGGAAGATATTGGGACAATTGAATCTTTTTATGAGGCTAATTTAGCCCTGACGAAGCAACCCCTTCCTCCCTTTAGCTTCTACGATGAAGCAGCACCAATCTATACTCGCGCTCGTTATTTACCACCTTCTAAACTGCTGAATTGCCAAATCACAGAATCTATGATTGGTGACGGTTGTATTTTGAAAGATTGTCGCATTCAACATTCAGTTTTGGGAGTGCGATCGCGCATAGAATCAGGATCTGTAATTGAAGAAACCCTGATCATGGGCGCTGACTATTATCAACCATCTGTTGAAAGACAATGCAGTTTAGAGGAAAATGATATTCCCGTCGGTATTGGTACAGACACCATTATTCGCCGTGCCATCATTGATAAAAATGCCCGCATTGGTCACAATGTGAAAATTATCAATAAAGACAACATCCAAGAAGCAGAACGAGAAAAGCAAGGCTTCTACATCCGTAGCGGCATTGTTGTTGTTCTCAAAAATGCTGTAATTCTTGATGGTACAATCATTTAGTTAGTAGTGATTGGTAATTGGTAATTGGTAATTGGTAATTGGATGATTTATCTTTCTTGTCCCCTGTTCCCTGTTCCCTATTCCCTATTCCCTATTCCCTATGACTAAATTAATTTTGCTAATTGGTCTTCCTGGTAGCGGTAAATCAACCCTAGCAAAACAATTATTGACAGAATGCCCCCAGATGCAGCTAATTTCCACAGATGCTATCCGGGGGCAGCTTTTTGGTTCAGAAGCAATTCAAGGACCTTGGCTGCTAATTTGGCGGGAACTGGAACAACAATTGCAAACAGCCATAACCGCAGATAAAGGGGTTATTTTCGATGCTACCAACGCCCAAAGGAAAAATCGCCGGGAAGTGATTACCCTAGCCCGTAATTGTGGCTTTAGTTATATTATGGGGGTTTGGGTGAGAACTCCTGTTTGGCTATGTTTAGCAAGGAATCAAAGCCGGATTCGCCAAGTTCCTGAAGAGATAATTCTCCGAATGTCCCGTCAACTCCGGGATGCTCCCCCCAGTAAAGAAGAAGGAATAGATGAACTTATTTTCTGTTCATCATGGCAAGAGTACGGGAATTGCGCCAGTACATTCAGCAAGAACCACACTTAATTTTGGCAATTGTTTGTTAGTTTAACATCAGAATCTTTTGCCTGGCACTAGTACCGCAAGGCGGAAGTCAAAAGTAATATTCAGCAAGCTTTTTGGCGATTAAGAATGGTTGGTTTATTTGCGCCGTGCTGTACTAGACCAAATAAAAGGAAACAGGCCACAGAAAAAACTCAGCCCCCACAAAGGTTGATTAATAGTAAATTTCATATCTTAGAAAAAAAACATAACCTAAACTTCTACAGGAGGCTAGTAGATGGCTGCAACCGACTTTAAAGACTATTATGCAATGTTAGGAATTAGTAAAACTGCCACTTCAGAAGAAATTAAACAAGCTTTTCGCAAACTAGCCCGTAAATTTCATCCTGATGTTAACCCCAATAACAAACAGGCTGAAGCCAAATTTAAAGAAGTTAATGAGGCTTACGAGGTATTATCTGACCCAGATAAACGCAAAAAATACGACCAATTTGGTCAATATTGGAAACAAGCTGGTCAAGGTTTTCCCGGTGGTGGTCCTGGGGATATGGGCGGAGTTGATTTTGGTCAATACGGCAGTTTTAATGACTTCTTAACTGAATTATTTGGTGGTGCAGGTCCTGGCAGCGGACGACAAAGTTACTCTTATCGAACTTCTCCAGGTAGACCAGGTGGCGGTTTTAACGATTTTGGTCTTCAAGATGGCGGTGCTGGTGGTACACAAGATACAGAAGCTGTAATTATTTTAACTTTTGCCGAAGCATTTTCCGGTGTTCAAAAACGGTTTAGTTTAGGCAACGAAACTATTGATGTGCGTATTCCTGGTGGCGCTAAAACTGGGACTCGTCTACGGGTGAAAGGAAAAGGCCAAATTAACCCCATGAGTCAACAACGGGGAGATTTATACTTAAAGGTAGAATTACAACCCCATACTTTTTTCCAAATAGAAGGGGACAATCTGGTTTGCGAAGTCTTAATTACCCCTGATGAAGCCACATTAGGTGCAGCGATAGATGTACCCACACCCGATGGTCATGTTAGTGTTAAGCTACCTGCGGGAGTTCGTTCTGGTCAATCTCTGCGCTTACGTGGTAAGGGTTGGCCTGTAGCTAAAGGTGGACGTGGTGATCAATTTGTGAAAGTAGCGATCGCTCCCCCAAAAGACCTCACACCCCAAGAGCGGGAATACTATGAAAAAATCCGAGCTATCCGTACCTATAACCCCCGTAGTCATTTAGCACAAGTTAAATTGTAAAGATTATTGAGGGTATTTCCGTAAACAACGATCCATAAATGTTATTTTCTATTGCTTGTAGGATTTTCACCATTTTATGATTTATGCTATCCCTGTTCCTTAAATAATCGCCTCTGAAAGCCTTCTGGAATGATCATAAATTTTAAGAATCATTACAGAATTACTTGAAAATCACTGAGTTCCTTTTGCATCAAGGCTTTAATTCCCCTTTGGATCTCAAAATCAGCAAACGGACAGTATCTAATGCTTGCCTTTAAAGTTATATTCCCTGTATAATCACAAGTGTCTGCCCAAGTCTTTGTCGGTCTATACACAAAATAGTTAGTTATTTTGCCTGAATGTTAATTCAGTCAGAGTTAAACATTTTTTTGTACCTAGCTATATCTGTTTATAGATTTTTGCCACTGCATAACATCTTGTGAGGAGTAATATTTTGAAGATAAAAAAGCATTCCATTAGACTAGTCAATTATTTAAGACATTTTGTCTACTTGAGTTTATGGCTAACCTTACCAAGCTTACTGCTGGGAACAACTATCTCAGTTAATTCCGCATCTGCGGCAGATGACATGGTAGCAGCAAATCTCAATAATGAATTAATTACAGATCAAACGACAACAACCACTTCTTTAGCCGATACCAAACAAGTATTCACAGCCGCAGACTTAAAACCAAAGGTTGAATCTACTCCTGGGCAAAAACAACTAATTGCCCAAAATGCCGACAGTGATACCAATGATCTCAATAAAATCCGCCAAGAGTTATTAGTTGAACCCCTAATCAAAGCCAAGATAGTATTACCTAAGCCAACTTACCCACCCGGACTCAGTTTTGCTGCTCCCAGTGCCTTCGGAGCTAACATGGGTGACGCTTTTATAGGAGCATCAGGGGCAACCGCTGGTACGAGAGGTAACAGTCTAAATGATATAGACGGAAGTACCAGTCTCGGTTTTGGCTTAGGAAATTCCCAAAAAACAGTTGGTTTGGAATTATCCTTCAACAACGGTAGTATCAAAAGATTTGGTAGTAATGGAACTTTTGACCTCAAAGCTCACCGCATTGTCTATGCCAAAGGAACCAATCAAGTCGGTGTAGCTGCTGGCTGGAAAACCTTTGCTCAGTATAAGACTGAAGCTAGTATTGAACCTATTAGACCTTCCAGCGTTTATGGCGTGGTAACAACTTACTCCCTTTTAAAGCCTAATGATCCTGTTAATAAAATGCCTATCTCCTTCTCACTAGGGGCTGGGGGTGGCGATTTCAGGCAAGGTAATGCCAGTACGGGTGTATTTGCTGGAGCAGGTGTGCAAGTTCATCCCCAAGTAGGTGTAGGTCTAGGTTGGAGTGGAATTGGTTTCAACGTTGGGGCTTCCTTTGTTCCTGTGCCGACTTTACCCTTAACAATTACAGCCCAAGCTTCGGATCTCACTGAGAACACCGCAGGCGGCACAGTATTCTCCTTGAGTGTAGGTTATGGTTTCAATTTCTTGCCTAAATAAACACTTCAATATTTAAAGAATCATTATCATGTTGAAAATCAGAAATCTCCTTTTTGCCCTCAGTCTTAGTCCTGTACTATCCGTTATTTGGCAATTACCAAACCAAGCCCAAGTTAGTAAAGGTACGGCTGGAGTTGACAGTGGTGCTGCTACTGGTGCTTCACAAACTAGTGGTTTTTCCACGCCCCCAACAACAACGATAGGAGGAACAACAACAACAACGATAGGAGGAACAACAACACCAGCAGTAACAGCAACAACAGCAACAGGAATTTCTATCACCATTCCCATCATATCTGGTGTTTCACCCGCCATTACAACTGGTGTTTCCACAGCAGGTACTCTGTCGGCGGTTAGTACAACTGGTGGCACAACTGGTGACACAACTACGGCATCACTTACAATTACCGTTTCAGCAGCAACCGTAGAACCAACTTCACCTGGTATCACTGTAACAAACGGTGCAACGGGAAACTCTATTGTGATCACTCTTTCACCGCAAGTTCAGGTTACTGTGAATCAGGTGGCTGCTGCTATTACTCAGGCTCTTAGTACAACAGGTGGTACAACAGGCGGTACAACAGGCGGTACAACAGGTGGTACAACAGGCGGTACAACAGATGGTGGTACAACAGGCGGTGGTACAACAGGTGGTGGTACAACAGGTGGTGGTACAACAGGTGGTGGTACAACAGGCGGTGGTACAACAGGCGGTGGTAGTGCTGCTAACGTTGCTTCACTGCTGACAGGCGGTGCTGGGTCACAACAAGTTGCGGTAGCTCTGACAAACAGCTTCACTGCTGCGGGCATTTCCCCACAACTAGCAACAGCACTAGTCACATCTCTCACAGGTTTGTTTGGTTCTACTCAAGGTTCCTTACCAAATCAGCCCCTAGCCCAAGCAACATCAGGACAGCTAGTAGCCAGCACTAAAGCTTTGAAACCTATTCTTGTTATTGCTCAATCTGGTGCAGCAATAAATGTAGATATCAACAAGCTGAACGATGCCATTGTTGCCTACAATGGCATTATTCTCACCAGCGAGGCAGAAAATCTCAGGAAACTTTATAAGGATACCGACTTCGTTGGTATTGGTAAAGTTCTCAAAGAACTAAGAAAGTCAGTTCAATAGCACTCTATCACAAAAGTATCACCAAATAGAACGAAAGGCACGGAAGCCACTTGGCTTTAGAGGGTGTTTGAAAAGTTATGGTTGATGTATCAAATATTTTTTACCCCACCCTAACCCTCCCCTTGTAAAGGGGAGGGAACTGGATTTTTATTGTTTCCCCCCAAAGCATAGGGGAAAGGGGGGTAGCAATGTGATGAAAATTACGGAATACCACTTTTCAAACATCCTCTTAGACAGTGGAGGAAGTGCCAACGGCGAATTTATTCGCGGTGACATGATAGAATTAATTAGCAAGTAGGAATAACCATCAGCGCAAAGAAGTGTTTTATTAAGGAGAAACCCCTGATTTATCTCGTCTCGGCATAGCTGTAGCCTGGGTAAACAAGCAATGGTAAATCATGGAGCGTTTAACATTAAAAATTGATGGACTCACAAAAGCAGCAAAAAAAATCAAAAGTAAGCGCAATTGCAATACCTGTCGTACTGGTAGTTGCCTTGAGCGTCTAGGAGGATAATTGACTATCCTTTTTAAGCAGGTCTTAAAGAATCTGCGTGTCTTTAGACCGCAGAGTGTCAATAAAAAGCACTGCTTCCACTTATCTGTTTCATAGTCGGGGCAGTGCTAATGCTATGAGATTATTAGATTAGCGATTGAATTTAAGTTCCCACAGCACCAGAGTAAATTAAACCTCGCTGCATATCCAAAGTCAAAATCGCCCCATCCTTAATTACCTGTGTCGCTTCCTTGACACCCACAATCACAGGCACACCAAGACGTAAACCAATAACAGCGGCGTGACTTGTGAGACTTTCTTCCTCAGTAATAATCCCCCCGGCTTTGCGAATTGCTTCTACGTAATCAACACCAGTGCGGGATGCCACCAAAATATCACCAGGGTTGAAATTACTGGCATCCATAGCATTATGAACTACCCTAGCGCGGCCACTTACAGAACCTTGTCCTAGACCAATTCCCTGACCGAGTACGGCAGTGACTATTTCTACTTTAATCAAGTCCGTTGACCCAGAAACGCCTTGAAGTGTACCAGCAGTCATGACGACTAAATCACCTTCAGTTAAGAGGTTTTTTTCCTGGGCAACATTAATAGCCGCTTGGAATGTCTGACCCGTAGAAGGTAATTCCAGCACCAACAGCGGTCTTACTCCCCATACCATCTGTAACTGTCGTGCCACATTAACATGAGGTGTGATGGCTAAAATTGGGGTTTTGGGACGGAACTTAGAAACGTTGCGGGCTGTAGCCCCGGTTTGTGTCAAAGTCATAATTGCCGCCGCGCCCAAATTTTCCGCAATTTGACCAACGGCTTGGCTAATCGCATTGGGAATAGAACGCCTGTTATCTCGTGACAGACGGGAGTTGGCGTTGAGGGTTTCTTCTTGTTCAATCCGTTCAGCAATTCTGGCCATAGTAGCTACAGCTTCCACTGGAAAACTACCAACAGCGGTTTCATTGGAAAGCATGACCGCGTCTGTACCGTCTAAAATCGCGTTGGCGACATCAGATACTTCCGCACGGGTGGGACGGGGGTTGCTGACCATGCTATCGAGCATTTGGGTGGCGGTAATGATGGGAATACCCAAGCGGTTGGCTGTCGCAATGAGCCGCTTTTGCAGTACGGGTACATCTTCCGCCGGTAATTCTACCCCTAAGTCACCTCTAGCCACCATCACCCCATCACACAAAGATAGAACTGCTTCCATTTGTTCGATAGCTTCATGCTTTTCGATTTTGGCAACCACAGGCACATTTTTGCCAGTGCTGGAAATTAGTTCTTTAATTTCGATAATGTCCTGGGGATTGCGGACAAAGGAAAGGGCTACCCAGTCAACACCTTGGTCTAGACCAAACATCAGATCCTCGCGGTCTTTGTCGGTCATGGCTTTAATGGATAAGTAAACTCCCGGAAAGTTAACACCTTTGTTGTTGGAAAGTTTACCGGGAACTGTAACCCGACAATGTAAATCACCTTTTTCGCGGTTAATTTCCTCTACTACCATTTCGACTTTGCCATCATCGAGGAGGATATTTGAACCAACGGGAACTTCATCTGCTAAGTAATCGTAGGTAACGCAGCTTATTTGCTGTGTTCCTTCGATGAGGCGATTTGTTAACGTGAAGCGATCGCCTTTTGCTAGAATTATAGAGCCAGTTTCAAACCGCCCCAAGCGAATTTTTGGACCTTGTAAATCTTGCAGAATTGCTACTGGTCTATTTAGTTCAAAAGCGGTTTGCCGAATTAACCGAATACTACGCTGATGATCAGCATGAGTTCCATGGGAGAAGTTTAGCCGCAGGGTTGTTGCGCCCGCTTCAATAATCGCTTTTAGCATTTCTGGGCTGCTGGTAGCAGGTCCAATAGTAGCAACAATTTTAGTTCGGCGCTGAGAATCTCTTAATTTCGTCATGGGCTGGGTTCAAGATTTTTGGGATCTACCTGGGAATTAATCGTCATGTTGTCTCATACCATTTGAAATTTGAGATTTTGGATGATGAAATACTGACTGTATCAGCAAATCATTTTTCGGACTTGCTGAAACCAAGTATGAATTGAGGTGTAGAGACGTTCCATGGAACGTCTCTACAAGAGTTTTCACATCATTAAAAATCACGTTCATACCTCAAATCAGCAACACCCATTTTTCCATTAATCGCCATCATTTTACAAATTGGTATGAATTAAACGGACTCTCTTTTTGAGTAACTGCTATATCAATGTTATAAGCGGTTAGAGAGGTAATTATGGTATAGATTTGATATCGTACACTAATCTGATCGGCAACCTGCTTCTGGGAGAGTTTTTTGTCTACAGCGCTGGTTTAGCAAAGAATCATAGCCTGATTTATTGATTCTGCAGCCAGACTGTGAATAAATCTTGCTTTACATAACTTTACTCTTAACTAAGATTAATAGTATGATCCGTAAAGATTGATTATTAAAGGAGTTAGTAATGCTCACGTCGGAGGCACAAAAGCCACTGACAATCCCCCCAAAAGAACTTTTATCACCTCCTGGTGATTTTAACCCGACGTTACTACTGTTTTTAGTAGTGGTGATCATGTTGGTTTTATCCAACTTTGGGTATTGGTGTTGGGAATGGCCAGATTGGTTATGTTTTAGTATAAATACTCTGGCGTTACATTGTTCAGGAACGGTGATTCATGATGCTTGTCACCAGTCTGCCCATCGCAATCGCATTGTTAACGCTATCTTAGGGCATTGTAGTGCCTTAATTCTAGCTTTTGCTTTTCCAGTATTTACAAGAGTACATTTACAACATCATGGTAATGTTAATCACCCGAAAGATGACCCAGATCATTATGTTTCTACGGGCGGTCCCCTGTGGTTAATTGCGGTGAGATTTTTGTACCATGAGGTATTTTTCTTTCAAAGACGGTTATGGCGGAATTATGAACTACTAGAATGGTTTATTAGTCGCTTAATTGTCATTACTATTGTTTATATTTCTGTCCAATATCATTTTTTGGGCTATATTCTTAACTTTTGGTTTATTCCCGCTTTTTTGGTGGGAATAACTTTGGGTTTATTTTTTGATTATTTACCACATCGTCCTTTTGTGGAGCGAAATCGCTGGAAAAATGCCCGCGTCTATCCTGGTAAGGTTCTCAATATCCTGATTTTGGGACAGAATTACCATTTAATTCATCATCTCTGGCCTTCGATTCCTTGGTATAATTACCAGCCAGCTTATTATTTGATGAAGCCGTTGTTGGATGAAAAGGGGAGTCCGCAAACTTCCGGGTTATTGCAGAAGAAGGACTTTTTTGAGTTTGTCTATGATGTTTTCATAGGTATTCATTTTCATCACCATTGATGTGTTTTTCTACATCTGAAGTTGTAAGTATTCATCTGTGATACTTGTTGATACCCAGATCCCCGACTTCTTTTATTTATTCTGTCCATAAATAATAAATTGATCACAGAAGTCGGGGATCTTATCACCTTACCTGAATTATTAAACTTTTATTGGGTATAAGCTATTATTCTTACACACTAAATCAACACAGAATGTGATGTTTCTGGTAATGTAACATTCATTGCAACTGAACCATCTTTGATAGCATCATAAAGTCCTGATGTAGTTGCCCATTCTAAACTATCTTTGGAGCTTTGAGAATTAACTAAATCTCTTAACCAATCATAAACTAATAACTCAAACTCTTGTGGAGACATTTCTTCTAGAGAAATTTGTCTTTTCTCTGCATAGTTTTTAATAGTATTCTTGGCATTAAATTGATAGTCTGCTGATTCGTGATCTCTATCAGGTGTTTCTTCTTTCCATAAATAGAAATTATCAGGAAAAGCAATGAGAAAGAAGGGAGTATTTCGTATGGCTGAGTGTGCTAGTAAATTACGTCTGATTTCAGTTGCACGCCGAAGTTGGGCAGATGTTGCGGATAGAGATATCTTCTTAACTTCTGCTATTAGCTGAATTTTTCCTTCTGCATCAAAAATAGTTATATCAGGGCGAGGACTTAACCTAGCACCTTTAACCTCCCATTCTCCCCTGCGTACCATTTCATCGAGACAGGAGCGACATACATTAACCTGTTTACGTCCTGGAGAATACCAAACAGCCGTAATAGCTGCTGGTGAATCTTTGGCAACACACTTTTCTGTTTGAATCTCACAGATATCTTTTAGGATTACACCACTTGGCTCTACTCTTGTAATCATAGTTATTCTCTTGACTGGGATTGATTATCTAACCATTCGATTAGTCTATCTCTTGCATCTTCTATTAAGTCTTCTCTATCTTTTGAACCGAGCGCAATATGAAAAGAAGCATTCAAACTTGTTTCAGCTTCATCAATAAGTATATCAGGCATATCCAAAGGTCGCCTATATTCCCTATCAAAACGTTGCATATGTGATAATTCGTGAGCTAAACAGGCAAGGACAGACATTCGAGAATTTGCACTAGAGTTATTTCCAGGATAAGCATCTGCTCCTAAATCAACAACATTTCTATCTTCTACAAAACGCGTTCGAGAACTATTTATATTGGCTTCATCTGTAATTAGGATTCTATCCTCGTCACCACATAAGACTTGCCAAGCCTCAATACAATATTCTATTTGTCTATCGGTTAACCCGTTACGATTTCTCTGCCCTAAGTAAAGTGACATATATGCTGAAACTCCTGCTAGATAAAGCAGCAGAAGCTTTAATTATCTTTTTAACACAATGTCGAATATAAATGATAACCAGCAAGGGATTAATATTTATCCGCCATCTGATTTATTTTATCAAATATCCGTCCCTAAACTCTGAGCATAAATCACCTCAATATTGCTACCAAAATCCAATTTATCTAAGGATTCTGTAACCAAGGATCGCCCGATTTTGTATTTAAGACAACAACAGTGAGTATAATGTATTAACTATTGGCTTAGTAACATACAGTAATTATACGTAATAATATGATTTAATCAACCCAAAAACCAGGTCAGAAAACCCAACCAGCATTGTTGGGTTATTTTACTTCAATGCTTGCCTATGCCGCATTACAAACTGTCGGTTTTGGAAGTGCATCACCCGCAGCTTCGTAAGCAATAATAAGAGAGTCTAAGGCTTCAATTCCATTGGTTACGGCTAACTCGTAAGTATCCCCATGAGTGCGCCATTTTTGTCCTGGAAAATCAGGGAATCCTACTAAGAAGCAATTATCTTCCTCAGACCACTGAATTATCATTTGGTACTTGAGTTTATTCATCTTCTTTCTTATCCACTATTGACTCAATTGCCTGTTTTACTTCCTTTTCTTGGTAGCGTTTAGCATCTGCTCCATCTTTGCCTGAAATCGTTACCTTTCCATAATATAGGGGATGTATCCAGTTAGTATGACTTCCTTTTCCTGGTAGTTCTGTAAAACCAGCCTGGACAAGCATTTGCTTAAGCTCTCTAATTTTTTTTGGCATCTTTTTTCAAAATTAGTCTTATATATGCCAATCTAGTCAGATATTGAAAGACAACCAAATTTTTCCAGTTAAATAGTTATTTTCAATATTTTACCTTGTCAATTGTCACTTCAAATATCCGTCCCTAAACTCTGAGCATAAATCACCTCAATATTGCTACCAAATTCCAATTTATCTAAGGATTCTGTGAAAAACACAAAACCCTTATACGCCGTCACATACTTATATATTTTCGTAAAATAACCTTCACTGGTGACAATGACAAGCGGCTCTTCACCTTTGGTGAGAATATTTAAAAAAGCGTCTAATTTCACACATACACCAGTACCCCGATGAGTGAAAATACTCCCACCAATAGCAGCAGGTTGAGCAGCCGCGTCACCACTGTAATAGCTCATGAATGCGCTAACTTTTAATTATGTTATTGACCTGCTAATTTTAAACTTTCGTCTCCACGACGTGCTGTGAAGTTTGTAACGTTTGGGGTAAACTCCAATCAGGACGCAATTTAGCCGCTTGACGTAAATAAACGTGGTGAATTGGCGTAGAAGTTGGTAAATTGGCGTGAATTAGAAAGCGAATGCAGCGCGGTAAACTGCCTACAACGTGCATTTGTTGAACATCTAACATAGCTACACTATCCCACAAAGGACGACTGCGAGCGATCGCTGCTGGGAAAATAGCATCTAAATCTTTTGTTACTGAAAAAGTCACACTAATCATATCGTCTGGTTGGAGTTGATTTCTTTGCTCCAATTCATCTAATAATTCTGTCACTGAATCTCGAATTGCTTCGACGCTGTTTTCTGCAACGGTTGTTGCACCCCGAATTGCTCGCATTTGCCATTCCACTTCTAAAATCCTCCTTTTGTCAGTTGTCAGTTGTTAGTTATCAGTTGTCAGTTGTTAGTAGGGGCGAAGCATTTGGAAGATAAATTATCGGTCATTGCCAAAAATAGTTCTCCAAATGCTTCGCCCGTACAGTTGTCAGTTGTCAGTTGTCAGTTGTTTCCTACTTCTAATGACTAATGACTAATGACCAATGACAACTTTACTATGGACGATATAACCACATAGGTAAACCACTGGTAGAAACTTCAAATTCTAGCCAATTGATTCCCGCACCAATAACCGATTTAGCTTGACGACTTCCCGGTAAAACACGACTCAAAAATGGTTTCCGTTCTTCTAGCGTATAGCAAAGAGTTTTATCAGGATCAAGTCCTACTAATTCTGCTGTCCACCGTCGTGCATCTTCTTCTGTTCCTAAGCGGTCGACAACGCCCAATGCTAAGGCTTGCTGTCCGGTAAAAATCCTGCCGTCAGCAAAGCTTTTTACCTTTTCTACAGTCAGTGAACGAGCTTCCGCTACCGTTTCCACAAATTGTTGATAGCTACAATCAATCAAGTCTTGCAGAATAGTTTCTTCTGGTTCTGTTAGTTGCCGATCAAAAGCTAATATATCTTTGTAGGGTCCTGACTTAATGACCTTAAAAGAAACGCCAATTTTTTCCAGCAGCACTTCTAGGTTATTTCCTCGCAAAATCACCCCAATACTGCCTGTAATCGTGCCTGGATTCGCCATGATATGTTCTGCCCCCATACCAATATAAACGCCACCAGAGGCAGAAATATTGCCAAAACTGGCGACAATTTTGGTTTTTTTAGCTAATCTCTTGAGGGCGCTGTAGATTTCTTGGGAGTCTCCCACTGTACCCCCAGGACTATCAATGCGTAGTAATAAAGCGGGAAATTTACTTTCTTCTACGGTTTTCAAGGCTTTTAGGACGTGCTTACGGGTTGCACCAGCGATAGCACCGCTAACTTCAATCCGCGCAATTTGTTTCCGAAAGTTGGGCTTAAATGGCCAAATCATGGGCAATCAAATAACTTTTTAATCTTTGTGAATATCTTTAATATAGAACGCCTAGGGTGAAGCTAACGGGCTTTACCTTTAATCCGATTGGGAATTAGGGCTTGGGAAGGGGACAGGGAGTAACAATTTTTTATTTTGAATTGTTTTGTCCTCTCCTGGCTATGAATAAAAGTTAGCAGCTAGATCATTATTGAAAAGCTTTAGGAAATTTTTAGATTTGATGTGTAGTTTTATTTGGTATGTTTAAGGAGCAAAAGACAAGTATTGAAAAATATTTGCTTTTACAAATATAGACATCTAAAAATATTGTGTCGTACCACTGCACTACACAAGCATTTGGGAAAATAAGGACATTAAAAAACAGAATTTTCCAGCCCAAGGCCAATAGCTTTTAGGAAAATTAGCTAAAATTTACGACTGGTTAAGATTACTTGTTTTTGATTGTGTAAATCATCAACACTCATTTGATGCATTATTAACTTTTAAGAGTCAGTGCGGAGAATTTGATAGCGGTAATAAACATAGATATCAAATAACGCCCCGACAAAGCCACAAGTCAGACCAATTGTCAAGAGACCGTTGAAGGAACTACCACTGCCGAAAGTGGCGAGAAAATACAGAATTTGGATAGAGACATCGGAAATTATCCCTTGTAGCCCAGGGACATAGCCAAAAAGGCATAAAACCACCAATAAACCCCCAATGAAGAAGACAGGGACAAGAAAACTAAAAATGGTGGTGAGGACGAGAGAGCGAAAAAAGTTACTAAAAATAGTCATTGTGAGACCGGGATAGTGGGTAACTTGAGAGATAGCCGAAAATTTATCTGCCACTCTCTACAATACTGGCGATCGCTCCCAAACATTTATTTCGTCAAGAATCTTAAGTTTTCATTAAATTGTACTGGTAATAGTTACTCAAGGTGCATTGAGTGTTTGCGATGTTTCAAATCTGTAAAACCATGAAATAATCAGGGTTTGTATCTCAGTGTGCAGTTTACTAGAAGTAAAAACACTGTAAAAACTCGCTCAATTTTATGAGACTAGTCGTAAACTAAGTTAATAATTTGCATATTAGTAATGTTAATTCCATTCCCCACTACCAGTGACCAATGGCTAAATCCAGTTTAGAAACATGGAGTCAGCGATTGCTGGCCGCGATATTTTTAGGTGGACAAGTCTTATTTCACCTAATCCAAGGTAAAATTCACCGCCGGAACACCCTAGAACAATTGGCAATAGTTGGACCCGACTCCTTCTTTATTGCCCTATTAACAGCCATATTCGTGGGTGCAGTATTTACAATTCAGGTAGCAAGGGAGTTCATCAATTTTGGGGCAGGAAACCTCGTTGGTGGCGTGTTAGCAGTAGCATTGACGAGAGAACTTACCCCCGTATTAACAGCAGTAGTTTTAGCTGGAAGGGTAGGTTCGGCTTTTGCGGCAGAAATCGGCACAATGAAAGTCACAGAACAAATAGATGCTCTGTTAATGTTAAAAACAGATCCTATTGATTATCTAGTCATTCCCCGGCTTCTGGCTTGCTTCATCATGCTGCCGATTTTAACTTTGTTATCCTTAATTACAGGAATGTCTGGGGGAATGCTTATAGCCACTCATATTTACAACCTTTCAGATACAGTATTTCTAGACTCAGCGCGTGACTTTCTCGATATCTGGGATATTGGCAGTGCTATGATTAAAGCTGCTTGCTTTGGTGTATTAATCGCCATTATCGGCTGTAGTTGGGGCTTAACCACTACTGGAGGTGCTAAAGGTGTGGGACAATCAACAACAACTGCTGTTGTCACTGCCTTATTAGTTATATTCATTAGCAACTTCTTTCTGTCTTGGGTCATGTTTCAGGGTCCGGGTAGTGGATTAGTAAAATGATTTAGAGGCAAGATAGAGTCGTTAAGAATTACGAATTATGTAAGTAGGAGAAAAGATTTTGACCAGTTCATTGACACCTAACACCATATCAACAGTAGAACTAAAGCCAAGTTACAATATTCCTGTTGTCTTAGTCTTGGGCGCTATTCCCGTACTATTGGTACAACCTTGGTTGGGAGGAATATTGACGTTATTGGGTTTGTTTTTGATGTTGCAAGCTGTAACACTACGCTTTCAATTTACCGCTACCGATTTTGATCTTTATAGAGGAGAAAAGTTAATTAAGCGTTTTCCTTACCAAGAATGGCAAAATTGGCGAATATTCTGGAATCGAGTTCCCATTTTGTTCTATTTTAAAGAAGTGAACAGTATTCACTTTTTGCCAATTTTATTTGACCCCAAAACCTTAAAATCTTGTTTAGAAGAACGTTGTCCACGCATTGATTAGATTTTGTTGTTTCGCGCAGAGTCGCAAAGGAGCAAAGGCGCAAAGGGAAGAGTTTTGATAGTGCGGTGTCAGCCATAAATTAAAGTAAGAGAATTTCATAGCTGAATTCAGTAAGTCTGAAAATTTATATTGTTGTTTATGAACCCAGAAGAATCTCAAACTCCAGAAACCATAAATAAGTGGTTAGAAAAAATAGAAGTGCAACCTCCTACAGATGAAATACTAGAAAAACCATCTGCTGATTTAGAATTAGAAGCTGAAGCATCTGGTGAATTGGTAACGTCATTAACCACAGAAACAACAGCATTAGAATCGGCAGATTCACTATATACACAACCAGCGCAAAAAGTAATCCAGTTGCAGCATAGGTCAGCAGACTTAAAAGCAGAAATTACTCAATTGGAAATTACTTATGAAACCCTTCAGAAGCAAGTAAGTGTAACCCAAATCGCACTTTCGCAAGTTGTCCAAGAGTCATTATCGCAGTTAGAACAACGCAAACAAACTTTACAAATTTCTGTAGAACAACTCGAACGTCGTCAAGAACGCATTCGCAATGAAATGCGGACTACTTTTGCGGGGACTTCTCAAGATATAGCAATTCGGGTACAGGGTTTTAAGGACTATCTCACAGGCAGTTTACAGGATTTGGCATCAGCGGCGGAACAAATGCAACTGGTACAACCTGTCCGAGAACGGGAAAAACCACCACAGGGAGAAGCAAAACCTGTTAAAGAACAATTAGAAGCCCCACAACTTGGCCAACAGCAGTTTCAGGATACTACTAAAAAAATCCGCCGCTTGCTTGACCAATATCGTAACCAGCCAGATTATTATGGACCACCCTGGCAGTTACGCCGGACTTTTGAACCAATTCACGCCGAAAAACTATCAAATTGGTTATTTACCTTAGGTGGACGGGGTGCTTTGCGGACAATGGGTAGCCGCTTACAGAATATTTTAATTGCTTCGTCGGCAGTTTCTATATTACATCAACTATATGGGGACAGGGTGCGAACTCTGATTTTAGCAAATACTCCAGAACGTTTAGGCGAATGGCGACGCGGTTTACAAGATTGTTTAGGTATTGGTCGTCCTGATTTTGGCCCCGACAGAGGAGTGGTATTATTTGAAGCACCGACAGCTTTAGCCCAAAAAGCCGAGAGATTAGTTACAGCCAATCAAATGCCTTTTATTATCATTGATGATTCTGAGGAACAAATTAGTTTAGCTTTACTGCAATTCCCTCTCTGGTTAGCTTTTGCCCCTGACCCGAAAACTATGAAAGATCGGAATTTTGACGATGATTTTTAATTAGTCATTGGTGATTGGTGATTGGTGATTGGCAAAACAACT
>NZ_VIKZ01000026.1:48200-74043 GCF_009711985.1 Dolichospermum sp. UHCC 0260
TTCCAAATGCTTCGCCCCTACTAACAACTGACAACTAACAACTGACAAATTTATGTTTCTTTGGTTAAGTTTGTGTGGAGTGGTGATTTTCTTAGCTTACCTTTTTGGTTCTTTTCCGACTGGATATCTGGCAGGTAAGCTATTAAAAGGAATTGATATTCGGGAAGTTGGTTCTGGTTCAACTGGTGCAACTAATGTTCTGAGAACTTTGGGAAAACTTCCCGGGGCATTTGTATTATTAATTGATGCTTTGAAAGGAGGATTAGCAATAAATTTAGGTTACGCTTTATTTAGTATTGCTACTACTCAAAACTTAATTCCACCAATTGTCAATATCGAAATTTGGCAACCTTATTTAGTCACTTTAGCTGGTTTAGCTGCCCTTTTAGGACATAGTAAATCAATCTTTCTCGGCTTTACTGGTGGTAAATCTGTGGCTAGTGGTGTGGGAATTTTGTTAGCTATTAGTTGGCAAGTAGGATTATCAACATTAGGGGTTTTTGCAGTAGTAATTGCCATTTCGAGAATTGTGTCTTTAAGTTCTATTGCTGGGGCTGTAGCGGTTTCTATTTTAATGGTAATTTTTCATCAACCTTTAGCCTATATTCTTCTTGGTTTTGCTGGCGGCTTATATGTAATTATCCGTCACCGCACCAATATTGAGCGATTAATTGCGGGTACAGAACCAAAAATTGGACAAAAGGCAGAAACGTCAACAGAATAAACTACTTATTGACTTTTTCAGCCCTGTCCCTACTTTGAAGCGTAGTTTTAACTGTCTCCTGTTTTTTCAATGGTTTCAATCACGGCTAAACCTATACTTGAAACGGCGATTAGCATGATAGCTGACGCAAGAAAGGCACTGACAAGCATCTGAAGAGCTTGGTCAAAAAAAATATAGGTGGTCATTTGTTCACCTTCTGAACTTTATACAGCTACTGGTACTATCTAATTTTTCTTCACAGCCAGGTGACTGAATTCCTTGTAATCGGATCTTAACAAAACTTTAGCTCTTTCATGACATGATGACAAAATTTTATTACTAAAAATTTGATAACTTTTAACTATATTCGGTTAAGTACAATACTAAAAAACACTGAAAGTAAAAATTGGATCTACTTTGATAGCAGTATTGTTGTAATTTTGATTGTTCTAATAATTACTTAGCTTTTGGTGCTAACTATGGAACTCCTCCAATTCAAGATATCTACACACCGTCTGTTATTACAGCCTATATCAATGGAATATAAGGCAGATATTTTTAGAGAATTTACTCAGGAAGTTACGACTTATTTATCTTCAAAACCATCGGAAAAAATTCAGGATACTGAAATTTTCATTCATCAATCTTTACTAAAAATGGAAAAAGGAGAAGAGTTAGTAATTGTGATTTTAAAGAAAGATTCTCAAGAGTTTTTAGGATGTAGTGGGATACATAAAATTAATAGTAAATACCCCCGATATGGAATTTGGCTGAAAAAATCAGCATATAAACAAGGTTACGCCACAGAAACAATTGCAGCCCTGAAATTATGGGCTGAAGAAAACTTAGATTATGAATATCTTAGATATGATTTGGATAAAGCAAATACCGCCAGCCGTAGGGTTGCGGAAAAAATGGGAGGTAAAATTGGTAGAGAATATGATCTGATTAACGAGAGTGGTAAAGTCTTAAATCTAGTAGAATATAAAATTAGCAAAAAACAAAATTCTGAATTTTGCTAACTAAAAAATACTAACATATGCAAGGTTTAATAGTAGCAATTACAGATTCAGCCAGACTTGGTAAATCATAACCACCTTCTAAACCAAACATAATTTTTTTGGTTATACCTAAACAGTATTCTGTAAATAAACCAAAATCTTCTGGTTGCAAATTTACACTCGCTAAAGGATCATTAGTATTAGCATCATAACCAGCACTAATAATCAGTAAATCTGGCGAAAAATTAGTTAAAAAGGGTAAGATTTTTCTTTCCCACAATGGTTGATAGACGGTAATATCGCTACCAGGGGGAACAGGTAAATTTAAGACATTATTATGTGAACCTTGTTGAGAAGTTTTCCCTGTACCGGGATAAGCTGGATACTGGTGAAGAGAAACATAAGCAATTTCTGAGTGAGTTTCTACTATTGCTTCCGTCCCATTTCCGTGATGTACGTCCCAATCTAGGATAGCAACGCGCTGAATTCTAGGCTGTTGCAAAGCATATAAAGCTGCAATTGCAGCATTAGAAAATAAACAAAATCCCATTCCTGTATCACTTACCGCATGATGCCCAGGTGGACGTGCTAATACAAAAGCTTTGTTTGCTGTATCAAGAACTGTATCTACTCCATCTAACCAAGCACTAACTGCCAATAATGCTACATCATAACTGCGGGGAGAAATGGGAGTATCTCCGTCTAAATAACCACCACCGGAGGAGGAGATATCTTTAACCTTTTTAATATAGTTTATAGGGTGAACACTTTCTATCCAAGACATTAAAGATGGTTTTGATATTACGGGTGTAGGTAGTTTCCAGGTAATTTTCTCGGCAAAATTTGCAGCTTTTAAAGCATTGACTATTGCTGTCAACCGTTCAGGTTTTTCTGGGTGGTAGATTCCCGTTTTGTGATCTAAAAATTCGTCAGAATAAATAACTTGTAACATACATTTCTATATCCAGAATCCGCAATGTAAGATAGGTGAAAGTCAAGAAACTGATTAAAATGATATATTACACCAATAGGTGAAGTATAGATCGTATAGATACCCGACTTCTTCAAGAAGTCGGTGATCTGGGGGATAATTATAAGAGGTGATATGAATAATCTTAGTCTTAAACTTAAAGGGATGAGTTGTGCTTCTTGCGCTAATAATATTGAACAGGCAATTTTAGCCGTTGCTGGAGTTATTGATTGTCATGTTAATTTTGGTGCAGAACAGATAACTATTAATTATGAACCTAAACAAACAAATTTAGCGAAAATTCAAGCTGCAATTGTAGATGCTGGTTATTCATCTTTTCAGTTAGAAACAGAAGGTGAGGATACAGCAGAAGCAGCGAGTAAATTAGCAGCAGAACGGGAACTCATTCTCAAGTTAACAACCGGGATTGTAATTAGTATTATTCTGTTTTTTGGTTCTTTACCAATGATGACGGGATTACATTTGCCTTTTGTTCCTAAATTTTTTCATAATCCTTGGTTCCAATTGGTATTAACAACACCTGTTGAGTTTTGGTGTGGTGGGTCTTTTTTCCGCCATGCTTGGAAGTCTTTGAAACACCGCACTGCAACGATGGATACTTTGATTGCTTTGGGGACAGGTACGGCTTATTTCTATTCTTTATTTGTGACGCTTTTTCCAGGGATGTTTATTTCCCAAGGCTTAGAAATTCATGTTTATTATGAAGTTGCAGCAATGGTTGTTACTTTAATTTTGTTAGGGCGATTTTTTGAACATCGGGCTAAAGGACAAACTTCAGAAGCTATTCATAAATTAATGGGAATGCAGGCGAAAATAGCCAGGGTAATAAGAGATGATTTGGAAATGGATATTCCTATTAATCAAGTAATAGTTAATGATTTAATTTTAGTCCGTCCTGGTGAAAAAATTCCTGTAGATGGTGAAGTAATTGATGGTAATTCTACGGTAGATGAAGCAATGGTAACAGGTGAAAGTGTACCTGTGAAAAAACAACCAGGAGATGAGGTGATTGGATCAACAATTAATAAAACTGGTAGTTTTAAGTTTAAAGCCACGCGAGTTGGTAAAGATACTTTCTTAGCGCAAATTGTCAAGTTAGTCCAAGAAGCCCAAGGTTCAAAAGCACCAATTCAAAGGTTAGCAGATCAGGTAACTGGGTGGTTTGTGCCGGCTGTAATTGTGATAGCTATTCTTACTTTTATGATCTGGTTTAGTATAACAGCTAATTTCACCTTAGCAATGATGACAATGGTAGGGGTTTTAATTATTGCTTGTCCCTGTGCATTGGGTTTAGCTACTCCTACTTCTGTGATGGTAGGAACTGGTAAAGGTGCAGAAAATGGCATTTTAATTAAAAGTGCTGAAAGTTTAGAATTAGCACATAAAATAAATATTATTGTTGTTGATAAAACTGGAACTTTAACTCAAGGTAAACCCACAGTTACAGACTTTATAACTATCAAGGGTACAGCGAATGGGAATGAACTTCAATTATTAAAATTAGCTGCTAGTGTAGAACATAAGTCTGAACATCCTTTAGCGGAAGCAGTGGTGAAATATACGATTAATCAAGCTGTGAGTTTGGCTGATGTTAAGAATTTTGCAGCCATTGTTGGTAGTGGTGTTCAAGGAATTGTATATGATCAATTGGTACAAGTTGGCACACAACGCTGGTTTACAGAGTTAGGAATTGATACGGATGTTTTAGAACCACATCAAACAATTTGGGAAAATGAAGGAAAAACAGTCATTTGGTTAGCAGTAAATGGTAAATCAGAAGCTATTATGGCTATTACTGATGCCCTTAAACCTTCATCATTAACAGCAGTCAAGGCTTTGCAAAAGTTAGGTTTAGAAGTGGTAATGTTAACGGGAGATAATCAAAAAACTGCCCAAACTATTGCAAATCAAGTGGGGATTACTCAAGTTTTTGCCCAAGTGCGTCCAGACCAAAAAGCCGCAATGATTAAATCATTGCAACAAAAAAAAGTAGGAAATAAAATTAAAATTGTGGCTATGGTGGGAGATGGAATTAATGATGCACCAGCATTAGCACAAGCAGATGTAGGAATTGCCATGGGAACAGGAACAGATGTGGCAATTGCTGCTAGTGATATTACTTTAATTTCTGGAGATCTACAAGCCATTGTGACAGCTATTCAACTCAGTCGCGCTACCATTAATAATATCCGTCAAAATCTATTTTTTGCCTTTATTTACAATATCATTGGTATTCCCATTGCTGCGGGTATTCTCTATCCTTTCTTGGGTTTGTTACTGAACCCAATTATTGCCGGTGCAGCAATGGCATTTTCTTCCGTTTCTGTAGTTAGTAATGCTTTAAGATTGCGTAATTTTCAACCAGGAGTTAGGTAATTGGTAATTGGTAATTGGTAATTCAATTTTTAACTTTTAATTTTTAATTTTTAATTCATTTCTGCTGACGGTACTGAAAATAACTGTTTTTTCAAGTTGTTCATGATAGGAATAGATCAACCGCTTCACTGCAAGTGAAAACCCTAAAAATGAACACAAATATAGATAATCTTAACTCGGTTCGTAAACCTAAAATTTTCAACCAATCAATGAGTTTTGTTGAAGGTTGGTATTGGGTATTACCTTCTCAATCTTTGCAGATAGGTGAAATTAAAGCTGTGACAATTTTTGGGAAGGATTTAGTCGTATATCGTGGTAAAGATAGACGTGCAGTTATTTTAGATGCTTACTGTCCTCACATGGGTACGAGTTTAGCTGAAGGTAAAATTGAAGGTAATGAATTACGCTGTGTTTTACATCGGTGGAAATTTGATGCAGAAGGTATTTGTGTTGGTATTCCTAATGTAGATGAACCTGTATCTCTTAAAGCTAAAACTTGGCCAGCAGCAGAACAATATGGAATGATTTGGGTTTGGACAGGGGAAACTCCCCAGCAACCTTTACCTTTTGTTTTAGATTGGGAAAACCAAGATTTTGATTTTTCTCTCGGTTCGCAATTTAGTATTGATTGTCATCCCAATGTGTTACTTCTTCAGGGTATTGATACTCAACAAATTAATTTAGTTAATAAATTACCATTAAAAATGGTTTTGGAGAAACAAGAACTCAATCAAAATGCGATTATTTTTAGCACGATTACAAATATTAATGGAAAGTCATTTTGGCTAAATCTCTACCGGCGGTTTTTTAATAATTCTTTTAATTACAGTGTTTGCTATTGGTATGGGACAACAAGTATAGTTTCCTTTACTAATGACTCTACCCAGCTACATATAATATTTACAACTCGGTTATTACCAGGGGGAAAAACAGCAGGTCAAACCCTATTTATGTGCAAAAAACGTCAAGGTATTTTAGGAAAGTTAATTAATAAATTGATATTAAAGATAGGGGAAAAAATTAGCGATCGCTTACTCAAAACTAATGATAAAATTTTAGAAACCATGCAGTTTGATTTAAAAACTCCCCTCAAAGCAGATTTATCAATTATGCAATTTATTAACCATTTAGAACGACAAAAACCCCTGACATGGGAAAGTTGGCTATTAGTGCGGTCACGGGAACGGGAAGAAGAAGTGCGTGAAGAGAGAGAAAAACGTGAAAAATGGCGAGATGAATTAGTTAATGACTGAAAAATCTAGATTTTGACAATAAAAATGAAGTGGACTGGCCACTTCATCAATTCCCAGGTAGAACCTAGAAATGAGTATAACGACTAAAAATTTTTAAAATCGTATAAATACATACTAATTTTGTGTTTAGCTGTTATTTAGTGGTTACACTTTGGGGAATGAGAATATTTTTCAGCAATTTAGGAATTTGAGAGGGACTATCAGCGACAGGAATTTTTGCAGATTTAAAAGCAGCCAATTTACTTTCTGCTGTACCAAAATTCGCAGAACGTCCAATTACACTGGCTAAAGTCCCTGTTTCTTGCCAACTTTGTGTCGTTGGTGCGTGTCTACCAGCAATATAGGCAATTACAGGTTTATCAATTGCTTCTGTAATATATTGTGCTGCTGCTTCTTCGCTTTCTCCACCAGGTTGTCCGATTAAAACAATTGCTTCTGTGGTCTCATCTTCATCAAGAATTTGCAACCATTGCAGGAATGAAGAACCAACAATCGCATCACTACCAATACTAACACCAATTGATTGCCCCAAACCCGCCTTTGTTAATTCCCAAGCGACTTCATAGGTAAGTGTACTGCTACGGCTAACAATTCCCACAGAACCAGGGATATAAAATTCGCGTTCGTGAGTCCCCAGGAGAATTTTCCCAGGAACGATAATTCCTGGACTATTGGGGCCAATAATTAAAGTCTCACCAGCTTCTGTTTTGCGAAGGAGTTGTACCATATCCAAAGCTGGGACACCAGCGGTGGTAATGATGATTTGGGGGATGTTAGAGGCGATCGCTTCTAATGCTGCATCCAAAACCTGATAAGGTTGAACACAAATGATTGTGGTGTCAATCTGTCCAAATTTGGCCACAACCTCCTCTACCAAATCAAACACTGGTAGATTATATATTTGTTTTCCACCATACCCAGGATTAACACCAGCTACTAAATTTGTGCCATAAGCCTGCATTTGAGCAATATGAGTTGCTGAGATAAATTCACAAAATCCCTGAATTAAAACTTTACTTTCTGTTGTTAAATTCATAGTTTGTCAGTTGTCAGTTGTCAGTTGTCAGTAGGGGCGAAGCATTAGGAAGATAAATTATCGGTCATTGCCAAAAATAGTTCTCCAAATGCTTCGCCCGTACAGTTGTTCGTTGTAATTGGTAAAAATCTTGCTTTTTACCTATTCCCTTTTTTCTGCACAGATAACTTAGCTAAACGAACTGCTTCCTTAACTGCTTCATCTAAATTTTCTACAACTATCAGCGATTGATTAGAGGTTTGTAGTGGAACTAAATTTTCTCTAACATGATTAAATTCAGAACCTGCCAAACGGAGGACTAAATAGGGTAAATTTAATGGTTGCTGATTTTTATTTCCATTGGAAGATGACATTTGAGATGTAATTTCAATTCTGTCCAAATGGAGGAATTTGGTAATAATTTCGGGGAGTTGGTCAACTTGAGGAATAGTCCCCAAAAAGTTGACTAAAATAACTTGACCATTCACATCACTGGCCAAACTTGTTAAACTGCTAATCAGGCGATCGCCAAAAGTTTTCAGTTTAGTATCACTCATAAAAGAATGGCGCAAATTGACACATTTACCAGGTTTACCATGAGCATTAACAACCTCATCCAAAGTTGTTAACACAGAACCTTTCCCATTACCTAATATACAAATCTTACCTGGCATTTCTATCCCATCCCAGCTACTCAACAAGCCGCTCCCTTTTTTATTACCATGAAGAAGACCAACCAGTTTCGTAGCCATTTCAGCTATTTCAGGATGACGATTAATAGCTTGTTTATTCACCCTAACCTTGCCATTGAGCGCCATCACTTGACCAGCAGAGTTCACACCCAGAGGATGAATCTCCACCAAATCCAAATCCTTTTGCACAAATAACTGGTACAACTTCTCGACAATATCGCTCACAGTTTGCATCAACTCACCCTGCAAACCCATTTTCAAAGCCAGTCGTCTGGCATAAAATGGCGAAAATTCCTGTTCTACCACCACGTGCTGAATTTTTTCCCCTCCTGTCTCCCAGTCAATATTGGCTTCTGTACAACCCAATAAAACGGGACGACACAGCGCAGTATCTAAAACTACAGCTAGATAAAATTCCTCCTGGGCATCATACTTCGATTCTGCCAGTAAAACCTCCGGCAATTGTCCCCAAATTGGTAAATTAAATATATTCTGTGCAGCCGCGATCGCATCAATCGTAGTTTCTACAATCCTAACTCCACCAGCTTTTTCCCTTTCCCCTGCTTGTACCTGAGATTTTAGAACAATCGGATAACGAATTTTTAACCGTTTTAAATCTGTGGGATGGTCTATTCTTTGAGATGGTAAGACCGGAATCCCGATTTTACCAAACCATTCTTTAACTTGATACTCCAATAAATCCATTGAGACACACCTTGTATTGACAAGTCTAACGCGCTTTCTTAGATGCTATCTGATATTTTGCCCAATACCGAAAATTATAGAATTTGGTTTTGCTTAACTGAAAATTTATTTTGTCATTGGATTGTCTAATTTATAATCTAGCTGTATAAAAAAATAGAAGTCTAAATTATCACCCTTGACTGTATTCTTCGTGACAAATTTAACCTTCTGCTAGAAACTGATTCTATTGGATGTAAAACTAGTAGTTTGTCAAGATAAAAATGATGGACTGTAGTGTGAGCGTCTCGCTCACGCGGGCAAGACTTATACTGAGCAAGCGATGCCCTGAGCAAGCGATGCCCTGAGCCTGTCGAAGGGTCGAAGGATCGAAGGGTCGAAGTATGCCCGCACTACCAAAAACCCGTCAAAATGTCTTTGACAGACTACTAGTACACTGCGGCGTAAGTAAGATAACCATTAAAAATCCCTAAAAAGCTTATACCATCTGCTTTTTAATTTTTAATTGTTAATTTTTAATTCCGCCCTGCGGTACTAGTCTCTAGTCCTAAATTCCCAGTCCCCTTGATAATCAAAACTATATAGAAAGAGTGGCAGTAACGCTTTATGGAAGCAACATTTCAACAACAATATCTACAAGTTTTAAGCGATATCTTGCAGGAAAAATTAGTGGCTCAACTGCTTGATAGTCAGGATTTCCAGGTCAAATGCGCCATCAGAAATGATGAATTGATGATTTTAACTCAACATCCTGCTGATGTGTTAGTTGACACACAGCAAGTTTTTGAGGTGTTAGAACAAGCACTGCAATGGCAATTCAACTACCAAACTCAACGGGTACAATTTTTCTTGAGAATTGCCGGTGAAAAGCTTCCCTATGCTCAATATTTCCTAGATTTTCAAATTCCCAGTATAGATTCAGAACAAGAAACTGAGGATGAATTTCCAAGTCCTACAGTAGACAGAGAAAGAGAAACAGTGAACATAGAAAATGAGAGAGACAGTCTCTTTATTTCTGCTGATCTTCAAACACCATCATCTCCAATTACAGAAACCGAAGACGAACCCATTATTGATTCATTTCTTCCCAGTTCCGAAGAATCTTTCTCAGATTATTTACTACTAGATTCACATTTATCTCTGGATGAAAACGAAGTTGAGAAAATTGAAGACATTGAAGAAAAGTTTGATCCTTTTGCGAATATCGCAGACAAACCCAGAAACAGACAATTATCACTATCACTTCCCCCCGTACAAATAATGATTGGTACGGCTGTAGTTATCGCCCTCCTTGCCAGTAGTGGTGCTTTCGTTCTCCATCGTGGTTGTGTAATTTCTGAATGTAAGGAATTACAAACAGCACAGCAATTTAAAAGTGAGTATCAGCAGCAGATCAAACGGACAAAATCACAAAAAGACTTATTAACAATGCAACAACAACTAGATAAAGTAGTTGCAGATTTGCAAGAAATTCCTGAGTGGTCTCCCCGTTATCAAGACTCTCAGGTATTGGTTAATAGTTTTTCTGAACAGTCAACAAAAATCAACCAGGTGCTAAAAGCCTTACAAATAGGATCTTCAGCCCAGAAAAAAACTCAAACTCCTCCTCAGAGTGTAGATGAGTTACGCAATAGACAAAAGTTGTGGAGAGAGGCAATTACCTCATTAAAGATAATTAAGCCAAGTAATGAACTCTATGGATTGGTAACAGCTAATTTATCAAATTATCAAAATACTTTAAAAACTGTTAATGATCAGTTGCTTAAAGAGGAAACATGGGTACAAAGAATTGCCAATGCCAAAACTTTAGGAGAAAACGCTACTAAACGCCAAGCCACTGCTAAATCTGCACCCGAATGGCAAAAGGTAGAATCTGATTTCCAGACAGCAATTAATACCTTAAAGATTATCCCTATAGATAGTTTGGAAACTGAGAATGCCCGCAAGCTATTAGCAGAATACCAACCAAAACGCGATCGCGCCAAAAAAGAACAATTAGCAGCCACATCCTATCAACAAGCTATAAAAGCCGCTAATCAAGCTCAAGCCTATAGTAATCAAAATCAATGGCAAGGAGCAGTCAAATCCTGGGAACAGGCTTTAGAAGCTGCTAAACAAGTGGGTCAAGATACTTCCTATTTCAATCAAGCTGAACCCCTGATTGAAACCTATACAGCATCTCTAAAACAGGCACAAGAACAATTCCAACTCTATGGTGATTTAACTCAAACTCGCGCTGAACTCAATCGCACTTGTACCAGTACCATTAAGATTTGTACTTTTACTATCAAGAATCAGAAAATTAGTGTCCGCTTAACTCCTGAATATGACCGATTATTTGAAGCCAATAATCCACAAATACAAAGTCATTTCCAAAGCTTGAAATATGCTCTCACAGCCATTAGTCAAAATGCTCAACTTCCCGTATTTATCTATAATGCCCAAGGACAGGAAAGGGATATGCGGCAACCACAGTAGGGGACTGGGGAGCAGGGGAGAAATTTTCTTCCTGACAACTGACAACTGTACGGGCGAAGCATTTGGAGAACTATTTTTGGCAATGACCGATAATTTATCTTCCAAATGCTTCGCCCCTACTGACAACTGACTCCTCATATCCCCAGATGATTTTGCAATGCTTGACGCATTTCGTTGACGGGGACTGTTTCCTGTTGTAACCAGATTTTTAAGGCTGCTGCACCTTGTTGGACAAGCATTTCTAAACCATCAATCATAATTGCTCCTTGTTTTTCGGCTAGGTGCAAAAATTTGGTGGGTTTAGGGATATAAATTAAATCATAGACAATGGCATCACCAGGCAAATAACCCATTTCTTGACTACTCAATGGCGATTCATCAACATGGGGATACATTCCCATCGGGGTTGTATTTACCAGTAGGTTAGCTTGGTGGAGTAGGTTCGGTAATTCTTGCCATTCATGCACCTGAAATTTATCTGCAAAGGGTGAATTTTGCCAACTTTGAGTAAATGCTTGTAATTTTTGTAAATTCCGCCCTACCACGTGAATTTCTGCCAAACCGAGTTGAATACAACCCGCTACCACAGCCCTCGCAGCCCCACCATTCCCTAAAATTACCGCTTTTTTCTGACTCCAATCTTGATGATATGTTGTTTGTAAAGGGGCAATAAATCCTGCCACATCTGTGTTTGTCCCCACCCATTTATCACCTTGACGAGTGACGGTATTCACTGCACCGATAGCTTGAGCAATCGGGGAAATTTCGGATAATAACGGCAATATTGCTTGTTTATGGGGAATTGTGATACTAAATCCTACAACACCAATACTAGCAAAACCTGCGATCGCTCTCTCTAAATTTTCTGGTGCAACGGGAAAAGGCAAATACACATAATCTAATCCCAGTTTAGCCAAAGCCGCATTGTGCATCAATGGTGAAAGGGAATGTGACACAGGATGTCCAATCACTCCCAAAAGTTGCGTTTTTCCAGTAATCATTTTTATTAGTTGTCAGTTGTTAGTGGTCAGTTGTCCGTTGTCCGTTGTCCGTTGGTTAATAATTTGATTTACAATTATTCACAGTAACTTAATATTTCTTTGTAATATGCAAACAAGTATCGCTTCCTCCACAAATCCGATTCCTGGTCAATATTGGCAATGGCGCGGACATAACGTATACTACGTCCAAGCAGGAGAACCACATCTTCAGCGTCCACCCTTACTATTAGTACATGGTTTTGGTGCTTCCACAGACCATTGGCGCAAGAATATCACAGAATTGAGTGCAGATTTCCAAGTATTTGCCATTGACCTGTTAGGATTTGGGCGTTCCGCAAAACCTAATTTACAGTATAGCGGTGACTTGTGGCGCGACCAACTCCATGATTTTATCAGTGAAGTCATCGGTCAAAAGACCGTTTTAGCAGGTAATTCTTTAGGTGGTTACGCTTGTTTATGCGTTGCTTCCCAACGTCCTGACAGTGCTGCTGGTGTGGTCTTACTTAATAGTGCTGGTCCATTTTCCCCACCAGAAAATCAAATTCAACCTGCTATCAATCCTCTACAAAAAGTTTTAGGTAAAACTGTTAAATGGTTTTTTAAACAACGTTTAGCCCAGTCTTTATTATTTCAATATACGCGCCAAAAGTGGGTAATTCGCCGCACATTAGAAAAAGTTTATCTGGATAAAAGTGCAATCACAGATCAATTAGTAGCAGAAATTCAGCGTCCAGCTTTTGATCAAGGGGCGTTAGATGTATTTGTTTCTGTTTTTAGCAGTCCTCAAGGGGCAAAAGTTGACATTTTACTTAAACAATTAACTTGTCCATTACTGTTATTATGGGGAGAAGCAGATCCTTGGATGAAAGCGCGAGAACGTTCCCAAAAATTCCATGAATATTATCCCCAATTAACCGAATATTTTCTCACAGCCGGTCATTGTCCCCATGACGAAATTCCTCAACAAGTAAATTCACATTTACGTGATTGGGTAATTAGTTTAAGCTAATCAGATCCCCGACTTCTTAGAGAAGTCGGGGATCTGACTCTTGCAATGTTCATAAATCAAATAGGATTGCTAGATAAAATTGGTATTACACTAAAGAGACATTAGCCATAACTAAACTGTATTGGCTTAAAACTGAGAATCTAAGCGATTTGCAAAGATTGCTACTAAAATCATCGGCAAGCCAACAACCAGGCAAATTAGCCATTGATTCCATGCCAATGGGGCTGTATAAAATAATTTATTCATTAAACCCCATTGGCTGAAAATGATCTGCAAAATAATAGTGCTGGCAATTCCCACATATATTGCCTTTTGATCGCCAATTTCTCGATTAATTCCGCGAATTTTATCAACAATAGCAACACCTAATTGGGTAATACTTAACAGGTAAAAAATTCTGCCTACTACTAAAGCTTGAATCGCCATTGTCCTGGCAACAGCAACATCTCCAGTTGTTTGTTTTATCCATTCAAATACACCGAAAATTAAAATCCAGTTAAAGATAGAAATGAGGACAATACGTTTAACTAAATTAGGAGAAAGTAATTTTTCATTGGGGTTACGTGGGGGTTGTTGCATTACTTGATCAGACTTGGGTTCAAAAGCCAAAGGAACTGTCATAGCAATGGAATTCACCATATTTAACCACAGCACTTGTAAAGAGAGAATTGGTAAATCTCTGGCTAACAAAACGCTAATTAAAATCGTCATAGATTCACCTCCATTAACGGGGAGAATAAAGGCGATCGCTTTCAACAAATTACTGTAAACTGTTCTTCCTTCCTCAACCGCAGCTTCTATAGAGGCAAAGTTATCGTCTGTCAAAATCATATCAGCGGCTTCTTTGGCTACTTCCGTACCCGCCCCACCCATTGCAATACCAATATCCGCTTTTCTTAACGCTGGTGCATCATTGACACCATCCCCCGTCATGGCGACTATTTCACCTTTAGATTGCAGTGCTTCCACAATTCGCAATTTCTGTTCTGGTGCTACACGGGCAAATACTACCCCATCTTCTATCGCTGTAGCCAGTTCTGGTTTGTCCATTTTCGCCAGTTCTGCACCTGTAAAAGCCCTCACTTCCCGATGATGATTAAAACCCATGCGAGAGGCGATCGCTGCCGCCGTCACAGCATGATCACCTGTAATCATTTTCACCCGAATACCAGCTTGTTGACAGGCTTGCACCGCCTTTATAGCCTCAGCACGGGGTGGATCTATCATCCCCTGTAAACCTAAGAAAATCAAATCATTCTCGATATCTGGATGATCCAATGAATCTTGATTCTCAGAAACTGGTTTTTTCGCAAAAGCTAACACCCGTAAACCCTGATGCGCCATTGTATCAACTTGCTGATTTACAGTTTCTGCATCCACAGGAGAAAGTTCCCCAGAGGAATTTAACATCTGTTGACAACGCTTGAGAATCGCCTCTACTGAACCCTTAACATAAATAATTCGTTCTTGTTGTTCAATTTCATGCAGAGTTGTCATGTACTGATACTCTGACTCAAAGGGGATGACATCAAGCCTAGATATAGTTGCTTGTAAATTATTATGGGTTAACCCGACTTTATTCGCAGCAGTTATTAATGCACCCTCGGTGGGATCACCAACTACTATCCATTGTCCATCTTTATCTTCTAAGTGGGAATCATTACATAACAAACCAGCTTGTAAACATTCTGCTAGAGGAGGAATATCATGAATATCTACAGGATTTTCGTCTAGCAAAATTTCCCCGCTTGGTGCATAGCCTGTACCCGTAACTGTATAATATTGATTATCTGCATAAATGCCTTGTACTGTCATCTGGTTTTCAGTCAAAGTCCCAGTTTTATCAGAACAAATTACTGTAGCACCTCCCAGGGTTTCCACTGCGGGTAACTTGCGTACAATGGCGTGACGGCGTGCCATGCGGGAAACACCAATAGCTAAGGTGACAGTAACTACAGCAGGTAATCCTTCAGGAATGGCACTCACAGCAAAAGCTACCGCAGGTTCAAACATTTCTACCCAAGTGTTACCGTATCCCAAGCCGACGGCAAATGTTAAAGATGCAATTCCTAAAATAATATAAAGTAGGGTGCGACTAAATTTGTCAAACTTCCGGGTTAAAGGGGTTTTGAGGATGTTTCCCTGTTCCATTAATTGAGAAATACGCCCGGTTTCTGTAGCTGTACCAATAGCAACGACAATACCTTTACCAGTGCCAAAAGTGACAAAACTGCCAGCATAAGCCATATTAGTGCGTTCTGCTAGAACTGCATATGCTTGTACTGGTTGAGTATTTTTTTCTACAGCAACAGATTCTCCTGTTAATCCTGATTCGTTGATTTGTAAATTCCGTGTTTGTACAAGTCGTAAATCGGCTGGTACTTTATCACCTGATGTTAATAGTACGATATCACCGGGGATTAATTCAGTAGAAGGAACTTGGAGTTTATTTCTGTTACGGATAATAGTGGTGTTAGTTTTAACTGAAGATGCTAAGGCAGCGATCGCACTTTCTGCTTTTGATTCTTGCACAAAACCAATAATAGCATTAATTAAAGTTACACCCCAAATTACTCCAGCATTTACCCATTGTCCCAAAAATGCTTTAATTGCACCAGCAATTAATAAAATATAAAGTAGCGGTTGATGAAATTGCAACAAAAACCTTAGTAAAGAACTTTTTCCGCGTTTTGCTTTCAGTTCATTAGTTCCAAAAGTTTCTTTGCGTTTTGTTACTTCAGTAGCAGTTAAACCTGTTTCAATATTACTGTCTAAATATTGACTGACTTCCTGTATAGGTAAATTATGCCATTTATATTCTGCTAATTTATCCATAGCCGATATTGTCATAATTTCTTACTCCAGAGTTTTATCCTGATTGGATAATTTTATAATATACATTATTGATATTTGACATAAATTTTCATTTCAATAATTTGGATATAGCATCTATATTTTATTAACATCTTCTTTAAGATATATTTATTTAGTTATAAATTAGTCAGAACCAATTCTGATAATTACCTCTTTAGACTCACGTATATAAATCGAAAACCTTTAACACTAAAAATGTAACTCATGTCCATAAAACTAAAATCATAGATATAATGACACAATCTGTAGACACAAAACCACAAGTTCAAGAATTGCGTAACCTGCTTGCAGGTTTTGAATGTGGGATGTTAACCACAGTTGATGATGATGCCACTTTACATAGTCGTCCTATGTCAATTTGTAATGAAATTGACAATGATGCTACACTCTGGTTTTTTACATTAGTCAATTCCCATAAAGTAGTAGAAATCGAACATCATCAACAGGTGAATATTAGTTTTTCCGCACCTAATCAACAACGATATGTTTCCATATTAGGAACAGCCCAATTAACAAGAGACCGTAATCAACTGCAAGGAAAATGGCAACACAAATTACAAACTTGGTTTCCAAAAGGAATAAATGAACCAAATCTTGCATTACTGAAAGTCAAAGTTAATCAAGTAGATTATTGGGAGAGTTCATCTAGTTCTAGTCCGCAAACGATTAGTTTTTTGGAACTATCCCAACGTTAATTATGTAAATTGCCATAATCCCAATAAAACCAAAATTACAGCAATTTTCACATATTTAAACCACAGCTTAAATTAATTTCTTCCTTTGCGCCTTTGCTCCTTTGCGCCTTTGCGCGAAACAAAAATAAGATGTGGTTTATTTACTTAAAATAGCTGGAATCATCCTAAAAATAACTTATATGCCGGATTATCGCTTTCATTGCAATAATGATAACCAAGATTATCTAAGAATGATTGCCATTCTGTTGTTTCATGGGGGGGAACTTGCATTCCTACCACAATTCTTCCATAGTCTGCACCATTATTGCGATAATGAAATAAGCTAATATTCCAATCAGGAGACATAGAAGTTACAAATTGCATTAAAGCCCCTGGACGTTCGGGAAATTCAAAGCGATAAAGTAGTTCGTTTTTTGCAAGGGGAGAATGTCCTCCTACCATGTGACGCAAATGCAGTTTTGTTAATTCATCATCTGTTAAATCTATGGTTTTTAAACCGTGAGATTCAAAATTTTCGACCATTTTAGCAGCGTCGGCACGATTTTCTATTTGCACACCTACGAAAATATGCGCTTCTTTTTGGTCAGCAATGCGATAGTTAAATTCTGTGAGATTGCGCTTACCAATACATTCACAAAACTTTCTTAAACTACCTCTTGCTTCGGGAATTCTCACTGCAAAGATTGCTTCTCGACGTTCTCCAAATTCTGCCCGTTCTGCCACAAAACGTAAACGATCAAAATTCATGTTAGCACCACAAGCAACGGCAACGAGGGTTTGATTTTGAATTTGTTCACGTTCTGCGTAGAGTTTTGCGCCAGCGATCGCTAATGCCCCCGCAGGTTCTAAAATAGAACGAGTATCCTCAAACACGTCTTTAATTGCCGCACAGGTGGCATCTGTATCCACTAAAATAATTTCGTCTACATATTGTTGACATAGGCGGAAGGTTTCTTCTCCTACTTCCCGCACCGCTACACCGTCAGCAAATAAACCCACCTGAGACAACCGCACTCTTTCGCCAGCTTGCAATGATTGATACATGGCGTTAGCGTCTACAGGTTCAACACCAATAATTTTAATATCGGGACGCAACCGTTTAACATAAGCTGCAATACCAGAAATCAAGCCACCACCACCAATAGCCACAAATATGGCATGAATGGGTTGCTGATATTGGCGCAGGATTTCCATACCGATTGTTCCCTGGCCAGCAATCACTTCCGGATCATCAAAGGGATGTATAAAGGTTAACCCTTTTTCTGCTTCCAGTTGTCGGGCGTAGGCGTAAGCATCATCATAGTTATTGCCATATAAGACAACTTCTCCTCCCCGCGCTTTGACTGCATTTATTTTTACCTGGGGCGTAATCACGGGCATAACGATGATGGCTTTTGTTCCCAAGCGACTGGCAGCTAAGGCTACACCTTGGGCATGATTTCCCGCAGAAGCCGCTATGACACCCTGTTCAAGTAAGTCTGGGGTGAGATTGACCATTTTGTTATATGCGCCCCGCAGTTTGAAGGAGAAGACTGATTGCATATCTTCCCGTTTCAGGAGGAGTTGATTATTCAGCCTCGCGGAGAGGTTCGGGGCATATTCTAGTGGTGTTTCTTGGGCTACATCATAGACGCGGGCGGTGAGGATTTGTACCAGGTAGTCGCAATACATATCAAGGGGTGCAATGGGGGTTGGTTGTTAATTCTACCGCTTGTTGGTTAGTTGGAGAGGATGGTTTTGGAAAATGATTTTGCCCCTCTATTAGCAGGTAAACTCGCTATAATAGAGATTTTTGCGGCTGTTAGTCGCTGATAAAAATCCCAATTGACAACATTCTTGGGTAAGATAATAGTTCTATTTAATAGAGGGTAAATTAATGAAGCAACAGTTAAATATCGCGTTAGGTCAAGCGTCAAGCCGGGGATTAATATTACTACTCCCTATTTTGGGAAATTTTCTCTTTTTAGCTAGTGCTAAAGCAGATTTGACTAGTAGTCTGACGATTGAAGTAGAAGGATTGAAAAACAAATCTGGACAAATTTGTGCTACTCTTTTTGATCAAAGTAAAGGATTTCCTGGTGATAGTAAAAAGGCTTGGCAATCCGAGTGTACTAAAATTACAGAAATGCCTCAAAAACTGATTTTTAAGGATTTAAAACCAGGTAATTATGCTGTTGCATTAATCCATGATGCCAATGGCAATAGTAATCTTGATACTAATTCTTTTGGTATGCCCACAGAAGGTTTTGGATTTTCTCAAAATCCAGAGGTTTTAACCGGACCTCCTAAGTTTAATGATTCGGCTGTTACTGTATCTAAAACTAATACTGATATTAAGATTAAGATGAAATATTTCTTTGGTTCTTAGCTAGAGACAGCGTAACCTACAATTATTAATTAACAGTGGGTTACGCTGCATCAAATTTATATTCCTTCTTAATCCTTTTTCCCTAGGAAAAAATGAACAGTTACACCATTTATTCCAATTCTAAAACTTTTTGAGTATTCTCACGACGACGCTGTTCTTTCTTTTCAAACTCAGCTACACAGCTACCTTTATCAACCATTACACAGCTTAGATAGTTGGTGATTTCGACCAATCCTGCGCGAAGTGCTTTACCGACAGGGGCTTTGGTTGTTTTTTGATTATCACCACCAATATTAATACCAGAAAAACTGATACCACCAGCATTGCTCTTAGATTCACTAGTAGCAAGTCCTTCAACAGTACGGGAATAAACTACTTCTCCATTACTGGAATCCACAACACGCAAATCAATAGCAACATAAGCTTTTTCCTTTTCTTTCCTGGTGCCACCACCTAGACCAAAACGACCTATTCTAATCCCGCTTATCCCTAGTCCACCGGATTCCTTCTTAACTCCTTCTTCATAAGCAGTTACTTTGCCCAGAATAATATATTTTGCCCCGGTCAGTTCTCCCTTTTTTGCCCCGGTTTCTTTGCGAACTAATCCAGCTTGAGCAAGTTCTTGTTCGGAAAGGACTGCTCCTAACTTTTGTCGCTCAACAACGGTGAATTTTCCTGTTGATGTTAATTCATTGCTCAAGGCATCTGCTAACTGTTGAGATGTATTGCTGTTCCACCACCACCAGTTGGAGTTAGTTTCATTCTTGAAGTCTGGTACTGAAATTCTAGGTTTTTCTTGAGCAAAAGCATTCAGGCTACCAATAGACAAACTCAAAGTTACGGTTGCTAATGCAATTGCAGTGTTACGACTTAAGCTCTGATAAAGAGAAGATGTTTTCATGATTTATAGTCATTCCAAATAGGAAGCAGATGGGATGGTATGAGCAGAATGAACAAACTATAGAATTCGAGCCATATAGCAATGAAGCCAGAATTGCTATAACAATGATCAATAGCTAGAGACTGTATCATAATTTACGGTAAATAACAATACCTTCGCCATTTTGTCAAAGTGCTAACAAAATATGGGTTTCGGACTATGGGTTCAAGGTTATATTCAAACTTTCCCTGTTTTAATTTTTGTATCCCCATATCCAGCAAACAAATCCTAAAACAAAATAAAGAAATCCAATTTTCAACTACCAGAACTATAGAATAATAGTAGTAGTCAGCAATACATAAAATCTATATTTACTGTCATCAAGACAACGGTTATCAGCAAATGAGTACAATTGAAGATATGGAAAAATATCTTGCCTAAATAGCTGTAAAGGCTGACAGGTTAAGAGATTTATTTTGAGTACAAAAAAGCTGCATCCCTAAGCCGGAAATACAAGTACCCCTGTAATCAAAAGCTAGTACCCCTACCCCAATAAAAAATGTAAATTTGTGTTACATAGAGGTTTAAACCTATTGAGTACAAGCTTAATAAATTTAATAAATCTAATCTGCATTGATAATTTCTGCTGCTGGGGAGTTATCTGATATAAGCATGAAAACAGTACAGGATTTTTTTACCTAACAGTACCAATGCACCAGTCATTAAACAGGATCAGTAAAACCCAGACTGTAAATAAAAAGCTCCGAAAAGATGGAAGTTCTCGACTTTTTTTAGAACCATTAATCAGTGATTTTCGGATTATTTTTGAGCGTGATCCAGCAGCACGTAATTGGTTAGAGGTTATATTTTGTTATCCGGGATTTCATGCTCTTTGTTTACATCGTCTTGCACATTGGTTACATATCCACAAGGTGAGTTTTATTCCCCGGTTGATTTCTCATTGGGGACGGTTTTTTACAGGTATTGAAATTCACCCAGGGGCAAAAATTGGCAAAGGTGTATTTATTGATCATGGCATGGGTGTTGTGATTGGTGAAACTGCCATTGTCGGAGACTATACACTCATTTATCAGGGTGTAACATTGGGAGGAACTGGCAAAGAAAGCGGTAAACGTCATCCAACTTTGGGTAATAATGTGATAGTTGGTGCGGGTGCGAAAGTATTAGGAAATATTCAAATTAGCGATCGCGTCCGCATCGGTGCAGGGTCAATTGTCCTGGGTGATGTGCCTCCAGATGCCACTGTAGTCGGCATTCCTGGACGGATTATTGCTCCTAAGTCTCATAATCGCATTTCTCCCTTAGAACATGGCAAATTACCCGATATAGAAGCAGGTATGATTCGTTCTTTACTCTTGCGGATTGAGCAATTAGAACAACAAGTCCAAACTCTCACCAATCATCACCAAGATGATCAATAACGTCAATTTCATAAATCTTGAATTACTAATGTCACAAAATTGTAAGTTTTTAACTGTCGGTGAACAAGTTTTGCAGATTCCTTTAGGTGATAGATGGTGTATTTATCACCGTTTGCAAGAGTTGATGATTTCCTGTTCCTGTCCCCCGGATGGGTCTTTGCGCGTGCAAGTTAATAACCTCCAAGAAGCGATTCTTGTTCGCAGTACATTAATGCAATTTTTTGCTTCTCGTCATCAATTGGTGAAGTGGTTAGAAAATTGTTTGTGTAATGGTATGGAGTAAAGATTACTGAAAACAATGATGTTTGTTTGATTGGTATTACCAATTACCATTGATGATTTTGAGAATGTCTAATCAAAAGCATATCAAAGATTAATTCTTGATGCAAGTCTGATTTATCTCAAGTCATTATTCACTCACAAACTATCTTGCATATTCAAGATAATTCACATAAGCTAAGGTTCACCCAGTTTGCTAAAACTAAAAAATTAGTAATTGCTGATGGGAATAACTTGTACCTTATGTTGATTTCAATTGTCAATGTCCAATTATGCTGATTAAGAGTAGTGATAGGAAGTTACTGCAATTTCTCCAAAAAGAACTAGCACTTTCCCAGGCTGATATTGCTGTAGCAACGCGACATCCTGAGTTCAATCATGGACCTTTACCGATGCTGCTTTGGCAATATGGTTTAGTGGATTTACAACAACTAGATAGAATTTTTGATTGGCTTGCAGAACATCCTGAATTAAGGTAGATGAAAAATTACCAGTACCGCAAGGCGGAATTAAAAATTAAAAATTAATAATTAAAAAAGCGGATCATACAAGCTTTTTAATGGTTTTTAATGGTTATCTTATTTCCGCCGCAGTGTAATAGTGAAACTACGAGGTGAAAATTATGATTACTAGTTTAATTGCTGGCATGAGTATGTTATTTTTTACAGGATTTACTAATATTTGTATGGGTTATTGGCTACTAACAAAATTCACAAATAATACCACGAAAAATATTGGATAAATTATACTTATTTTTTGTTTCTTGTCATACAGATGCAACAGCAATATTTGATTAATAATTAAGGATCGTAAATCATGAATCATGATTTATTCGCTCAACTAAGAATTTATTGCCCATCTACCACCATGAAAAATTGTAGCGAACAAGGATATTACAAAAAACTCCGCTAGAGGGATCTTGAAAATGTATCAAATCATGATTAATGATACGACATTACGTGATGGGGAACAGGCAGCAGGTGTTGCTTTTAACTTAGAAGAAAAAGTAGCGATCGCACAATTTCTCGATGCCATTGGTGTCCATGAATTAGAAGTAGGAATTCCGGCAATGGGAGAAGAAGAAATTCGCGCCATTGTTGCCATTCGTAACTTAGATCTACAAGCTAAATTATTAGGTTGGAATCGGGCTGTTATCTCAGATATTAAAGCTTCTATAGCCTGTGGACTCGAACGAGTACATATTGCTATTCCTGTGTCTGGAGTGCAAATTGCCGCTAAATTTCATGGGCAATGGCGAGTAAGTTTACAAAAACTAAAAGACTGTATTAGCTTCGCATTAGATCAAGGTCTTTGGGTATCAGTTGGTGGCGAAGATTCTTCTAGAGCCGACGAAAACTTTCTCCAAGATGTTGCCATGCTATCACAAGAATGGGGAGCATCTCGCTTTCGGTTTTGTGATACAGTTGGGGTACTTGATCCCTTCCGAACTCACCTTAAAGTTAAGCATTTAGTATCAACTCTATCAATTCCTGTTGAGATTCACACTCATAATGATTTTGGACTAGCAACTGCTAACGCTTTAGCCGGAATCAAAGCTGGTGCTGTATCTGTAAATACTACCGTTAATGGACTAGGAGAAAGAGCCGGAAATGCAGCTTTGGAAGAAGTAATTATGGCTCTAAAATGTATTTACGGTGTTGATTTGGGAATTCAGACTCAACACTTGTTAAAACTATCTCAATTAGTCGCTAAAGCTTCCGGCGCTAATGTTCAACCTTGGAAAGCAATTGTGGGTGAAAATACCTTTGCTCATGAGTCTGGTATTCATGCTCATGGTGTATTACAAAACCCAGTTACTTATGAACCTTATGCTCCTGAAGATGTAGGTTGGGAACGGCGTTTAGTCATAGGTAAACATTCTGGTCGGCATTCATTATCTAATCTATTAGAACAGCATGGCATCTTTCTCGATTCTCAAGAAACCCAAGCTGTTTTAGATGTAGTCCGTCAGCAATCAATCCTCAGAAAACGCAGTCTCACTACAGAAGAATTATTAAATTTAGTCAGCGAAAAAAGGTATTCCCATGCAACGTGATGAAATAGAACTGGACTCGCAACCCATTTTTGAAATTGGTCAAAAAGTTCGAGTTAAGAAACTAATCAAAAACGATGGAACTTTTCCCGGTCGAGAAATTGGGGAAGTTTTAGCCAAAATTGGTGATGTTGGTTATGTCTCCAGCATTGGCACATTTTTGCAAGCTTATTATATCTATGCTGTACATTTTTTGGAAACAGGGTACATCATCGGTTGTCGAAAAAGAGAACTAGAATCTGCTGAGGAAACACATGAAAGTAATGCTCCGAATGAATGATGCTGGTACTTTAGTTGTCTACGTCCCTAAAAAAGACTTAGAAGAAGAAGTAGTTAAAGAAACAGATGGTGCAGCAGGTAAAATTCTCACTTTAACTAATGGTTGGGAATTAGAATTTAGTGAATTTCCCGATAAAAGTCGTTTACCCGTAACAGTAGAAGCTAAACGTCTTCCTTAAAATTCCCATCAATACCAAGAAGGTAAAAGGTAAAATCTCTTTTTTTCCTCTTCCTTCTTTCTTCTTTCTTCTTTCTTCTTTCTTCTTCCTCCTGACTCCTGACTCCTAAGTTATTAAATTTTCTCTTGAAAAAATTGGGTTATCGCAAATGGGTGAAAAATATTTGGCTTTATCGGAATTGAATATTGAAGGACAGTTTTTAGGTTTTGCGGGGAAAAAAACTGGAAAATATAAACATTTACAGTTAGGAATTGCCGGGGGAAATATCAAAATTAAAATTCCTAAAAATTTACGTTGTTCTATAGGTTTATCTTTAGTCCCTGGTGAGCAAATTCATATAGATGCTATTAGTAAATTAAACCCCCGTAACAGGAAATTAAAACTCGAAGCTTATCAAATTCAAGCAGTTGGTTTTTGTCTGATCAAAAATCCGCTTCCTCTTCCTCAACCTAAAGCCAAGATTATGGTATGTCAAAAATCTGGTTGTCTGAAACGGGGTGGAAAGGGGTTATTATCAGACTTAGAAAAAACTTTGGGCGATCGCGGTTTATCTGATAAAGTAACTATTGAACATACCGATTGTCAAAAACGCTGTAGCAGCGCCCCCAATTGTGTTTTAATGTTAGGTAAAAAACAATACAAAAAAGCTCATCCAGAAGCGATCGCATCTTTGTTAGAGAATCATTTAAGTTAAATTGTCAATATATCTGACAACATCTTTGCCAAAAGTACACCGCATTATCTCGTTCCCAGTCTCTGACTGGGAGTGCTATGACAGAGGCTCTGCCTAAATCTGTTATTGAAGCCAGAGCCTTCTAGAATTAATTCCCATACAGAGTATGGGAACGAGAAAAATCCTCTAAATTCTAATTCAGACAAAAAGAAACAATCTAAAAATACCCAACGTCAATAACAATTGATCATCCTTGTATTCTGACAAAGGAAATCATGAAAAATATCCTCATATTCACCACAATTCTATCTTTAGGTAGTGTAATAACTTTAAAATCTATGCCTGTTGTTGCTAATCCCAGCCACCAACAGTATCAAGTTAGCAAAGACGTTAAAACCATCCAATCTGTACCAATTCCAGCCAATGAATTACCACCACCATTAGACAAAAACGGAGTATTTAGAGAAATTGCCAGTGGAGGAATAGCTGGAAGAACCTATGAAACAGTTTTGCTCAAGGATGGTCAACTGATACGAACAAAAATAGGTGATGCTAACGACTCAGAGCGTAGCGTCAAAAAAGTTACTGAAGAACAAGTTAAACAATTTGAAAAATCATTAACCCAAGACAAATTTGAACAATTCAACAAATTGAGTTTCCCCGCACCTCCAGGTTCAGCAGATTATATCACCTATACCCTAACCAGTCAAAAAGCCACAACCCAATATAATGACATCTCGCAATCTCAACTACCAAACAAACTAGATAAAGTTGTCAAAGCCTGGAACGAATTAAAAAATAGCGCCAAATAACTAACCCAAATCCTCAACTATTGAAGTTGGGGATTTAAATCACACTTTTAATTTCTGTATTTCTTCCTTCCTTTGCGCCTTTGCGCCC
>NZ_VIKZ01000027.1:0-55261 GCF_009711985.1 Dolichospermum sp. UHCC 0260
CTCACTGGCAAGATCACTATTAGCGCGAGTTGCATTCCCTCCAGTGACATTATTGCGTTGTTCACGGGCGCGAATATCTGCGTTGAGTTGATCTCGACGAAGTTGGCTAGTTGCGTCTTTTTGATTGGCTAAAATGGTTTTATCTGTGGGAACTTCACCAGTTTTCTCAGCAGAATCGGGCGCACTGCTGCTGGTTTTGGCTTTATTGTCACAAGCAACTGTTCCCAGAAGTAAAATGCTACTGAGGACTAAAAGCGTAATTTTTCTCATATTTCCAATCCCTTTTACACACGCGAGACAACAGGATTAGCAGAACGGCCAATGGTTGGACTATTGTAAACTTCCCATTCCCGCATTCCCTTGTGCTTGAAAATTGTTTCTGCTCTCAGGATTTCCGCCTCTGTGCCATCTACAATTACTAGATAATCTCCATCAACTACATAATCATGGTAGATTTGCGCCCGATGTTCGGGAATTCCTAAACCTACTAAACTACCAATTAAACCACCAACTGCTGCTCCGATAGCTCCACCTGCTAGAGTTGTAGCGATCGCTGTAGCTACTGCTCCTGCTAACATAACTGGACCAATCCCCGGAATTGCTAGAGTTCCTAACCCAATTAGTAACCCTGTCAACCCCCCAACCGCTCCTCCTGCCTCGACTCCAGTTTTCGCACCTTCCTCTACACGAGTGGTTTCATGAGTGGTTTCATGGCCGATTTCACGGGTTTCTGTTGGTTCTTGAACTCGTGTTTCACCAATTTGGTATCGCTGATTTAGATCTTCATCATGTTTAGCAATCACAGATACCTGATTCATGTCAAATCCATTATCTCGCAGTTCATTTAGAGCATCTTCTACTTCTTCGTGACTAGAAAATACTCCCACTGCTCGTTTATTATTAATCAAGGTCATTTTTTTATCCTTTCACAAGGGAAAAAGTGGCAGGTAACAAGGTAATTAAGAATTAGTTTGTAAGATCAAAAAAAGCCTTATTTCCCCCGCCCCTGCCTGGTTAATCTACTCAATAATTTCTTTGGCTTGATCCTTCACATCTTCAACTCCGTGGCGAACTTTGGCTTCTGCTTGTTTTGCCTTGCCTTCTGCTTGAGTTTTTGGATCTCCTGTTAAATCACCTACGGCTTCTTGAACCTTACCTTCAATGTTTTTGGCAGTTGCCTTAGCTCTATTTTTCACACTCATAATCTGCTCCTAATGGAAAATTTACTAACGCGAAATCTGGGTTTTATCTTCTTTCCACATTCGGATGTTCTTGGGTGTTAACATCCAATTCTTCTCGACGCAGAGTTTCTTCTGCTTCAATGGTTTCGTGATCTACAACTTTATTAACTCTGACTTCTTCTCGCAAGAAAGCTTCTTTATGAATGTCCGCAGTTTCTTCATAAAGTTCTATTCGACTCACTTCTGTCGTCCCAAAGCTATCGCTACCTAAAGCTACCGTTTCTCCCGCAGTTGTAGGAGTGACTCGTTCAATGACAATTCTTTCTTTATCTATGGGGACTGAAACCCGCGCCTTTTCTGTTTCTGTATGTTTCCCAACAATCACTTCTCCCGTTTTGGCGCGGACTTTGTTGGCAATTAATCGTTCTTGATATAGTTTGAAAGTTTGATGATCCTGATCATTCAAAGCATATAGAGCCGGATCTGCTTTATAGTCATAGGCAGCACTGCCGTTACCGGACTTTCTCGGTGGGACTATGGGAGGGGCTACCATAGTACCTCCCGCAGGTCGAGAACTGGCTGTATCTACAGAACCGGAACTTTCTAAGAATGCTTCGGAACGATACACTCCTCTGACTTGTTCTTCATAGTTATAATCAATTTCTTTGTGTTCGTTAAATTCGGGTAAATTCTCCGCTTGTTGTTTGGTCATTCCCACTGTATAAATCCGTTCAGAGGTATGATCAATGCGCGAACGACCAACTGGCAATAAAACTTTTTTCCCAAAAATCCACAAACCTAAATCAACAACAAAATAGCGAAAATGTCCTTGGTCATCTACTAAAATATCGCTGACTGTGCCAATTTTTTCATCTGCGGTTGCATAGACACCCATACCTTTGATATCTTTGCCTTCAAAACTTTCTCGATAATTCGGATCAAATTCTTTAATTTTCAAAAGAGGCATACTATTTCCATCTCCACTTTTTACGGATGTGGAACAGGTTGATAATTTTGCTCCTGTTCCAGTTTCACTATCAGTTGATGTCATCAAATACCAATTATTCTCAACATTAGAACCTGGTACAATTGGGTTATTAGTTTTTCTGCTCTGTTAGTTCTAATATGTATACATTAGTTATTTTTATGATTAAGACCGTCCATCAAAGGGTTGATTATGCTTGTATGTCAATAGACAGAGATTCTCAACCAAGTAAATGTGCAGAAAAGTTCAGATCCCCGACTTCTCCAAGAAGTCCGGGATCTGGGTGGGTTTAAAAGTGTATAAATTCGTTTATAGCCAAATAATCTAAAAATTTCCCTTGGGGAAAATCGCAAATAATACACTCGGTGTCAAAAAATTGCATTAAAATCACTACGGCGGTAATCTTTGGGTGTGAGTTTGAGGTATTTTTAAGTCAGCTTGACGATAAAATTAATCCACTTCCCGCGGTCTTTAGGCTTACTGCGCTAAAAAATTAGAGAGTTAATTTATGTTTCAGTTGTTAAGCCGGGTTTTGCTATGGCTCTTAATTGGTGTTGTAGCCTTTTCTTTGTTTCAAAGATTCTATCCATCAGTAACTTTTGTCGGCAGATTTGTTTTAGGGTTAGTCATTGTTGTTTTAGCTTTAGCATTTCTCAATCCCAATGAACCAGCATTGGCTTCATTGTGGCGATTTATCTCCTTCCCGCTCAAGCCTTTGGGCGCTTCGGTTTTAATGTTGTTTCTAGCTGCTCAAAAAATCAAAGGCGGTGGCATTGATAAACCGGGCGGTTTTTTATTAGGATGGGCTTTGACGGTTTTGCTTTTGTCCAGCACGCCAGCGATCGCTTACTTCCTCGTTAGATCACCAGTTGCCACAGTTGAGGGGACGAACATAAATCACCAAACTTCCCCATCCGCCCTAGTCGCCTTTGGTTCAGCAAATCCTAATTTCACAATCTCAGATATTCAGCAAAATATCATCCCACCAATGGTAGAGATAAATTCTCCAACTATAGCCTTCAATAGTCTGACTGCGAATATCCCTTCCTATCTCCTCCAAAATCCTCAAGCAATCAGCACCCGCGGGTTACGGGTAGAAGACTTTGTTCCTAATGCAGAAACACTGCAACTTACTACCCAAGTATGGGAAAGTTATCTCAATCAGATTTATGTTTTCCTACGTGGCCGGACGTAAAAGAGGCAGGGAGCAGGAGGCAGGGGAGAAATTTCTTTCTTCCTCTTTTTTCTTTCTCCTTCTTCTTCCTTCTTCTTCTTCTTCTTCATTCCTCCTGACTCCTGACTCCTGACTCCTGACTCCTTCCCCCACAATACCAAAAAGTTAGATAATTGTTGGCATGGCCAAATCTCACAGACTTGATAAAATCGCTGCTTATTTACGCCCCCATTGGCGCGAAACCGTTTTCGGTATTATTGCTTTATTAGTTGTCAATGGGCTGGGTGTATATATTCCTTTGTTAATCCGTTCAGGGGTAGATACTCTATCTAAGAGTTTTAGTTTTCGCCAAATCATCCATTATGTAGTCCTTATCGCCCTACTTAGTTCCGCTATGTGGATGATGCGAATGGCTTCTCGGATTTGGATATTTGGTGTGGGAAGACAGGTGGAATTTGACCTCAAACAGCGGATTTTTCAACACCTGCTGCAATTAGAACCTGCTTATTTTACAGTTAATACTCCAGGGGATTTAATTAGTCGCGCTACCAGTGATGTAGATAATATTCGACGGTTGGTAGGTTTTGCTGTATTAAGTTTGGCAAATACTTTTTTTGCCTATACTCTGACATTACCAGTGATGTTGTCTCTGAGTGCGGAACTGACATTGGCATCATTAGCAGTGTACCCGTTCATGTTTATGATGGTGCATTTTTTTAGCGATCGCTTGCGTAATGAACAAACCGCCGTCCAAGAACAACTTGCAGAAATCAGTGAACTGGTACGGGAAGATATGAGCGGTATGGCACTGATTAAAATTTACGCCCAAGAAGACAATGAGCGTCAAGCATTTAGTCAGAAAAATGAACAGCTATTAACCGCTAACCTCAAACTAGCTAAAACGCGCAACACCCTATTTCCGCTCATTGGTGGGTTAGCAAGTCTCAGTTCTTTGATTATTATTTGGTTAGGTACAGCCAGAATATCCTCTGGAACTCTTGCCATTGGTGACTTTCTGGCTTTGCTAATTTATGTAGAGCGATTAATTTTCCCTACCGCTTTATTAGGATTCACCATTACTGCTTACCAACGGGGTGAAGTCAGTATTGACCGTTTAGAAACTATTCTCAGTGTGACTCCCAAAATTCAAGACACACCAGATAGTATTCATCTGGAGGTTAACAAACTCAAAGGGGAACTGACAGCAGTAAACTTTAGTTACACCTACCCCGGCGTAAATACCCCAGTTCTAGAACATCTTAATTTTAGGATTGCTCCTGGGGAAGTAGTCGCTATTGTCGGTCCGGTTGGTTCAGGAAAATCAACCTTAGCGAATGCTTTCCCCAGATTATTGGATATTCAGCCAGGACAGTTGTTTTTAGATGGGTTGGATGTGACAAAACTAGCGGTGAGTGATTTACGCGGAGCGATCGCCTACGTACCACAAGATAGCTTTTTATTCAGTACCACCGTCAAAAATAATATCCGTTATGGTGATCCCGTCTCCGCCGCAGAAGACGTAGTTTACGCCGCCAAAATGGCGCAAATTGACGCAGAAATTCAGAATTTCCCCCAACAGTATGAAACCCTAGTGGGTGAGCGAGGAATTACCCTTTCTGGTGGACAAAGACAACGCACAGCTTTAGCAAGAGCAATGTTAATTGATGCCCCCATCTTGCTGTTGGATGATGCCCTATCCAGTGTAGACAATCAAACTGCTACACAAATCCTCACCAATCTGGCTACAGGGACAAAAAGAAAAACCGTAATTTTCATTACCCACCAACTTGCTGCTGCTGCCACATCTGACCGAATTTTGGTCATGGAACAGGGGAAAATCGTCCAGACTGGTCATCACTCAGAACTGGTAGAACAGCCTGGACTTTATCAAAATTTGTGGCATCAACACCAAGTAGAAGAACTATTACATTGAACCAAAATGGATTAATTTTTGTAATAATTAGCAGTAGTATTAATCACTAACCAGCATAATCTAAAGATGTTTAAAAATTCACAGTTAGTAGCTTCTGAGTCCAGTAACTTATTAACATCTAAACAGCAGCGTCTTTTAGGAGCGATAGCTCTTTTAGTCGTCATTAGTTTACTGACTTCAGCCGGTGGATCACCCATTGAACATAATGTTTCCACCATCTGGGAAGGGTTTATTTGGGGTATAGCCGATCCAGTGATTAGTTTAGACCGTTTTGCAGGGATTGTAGCATTAGGTTTATTTTCCGCTAGATTTACCCGTGGTAATTGCCTAAATATCACCTTTGTCATTGCTGCTATCTGTGGACAATTGATTAATTTATCTCCAGTGATCTTACCTGCACCAGCAATAGCGATCGCTATTTGTACCATTGCATTAGGAATCATGTTAGTTACACCAATTCCTATTCATTGGTTGGCAATAGCTTTATTAAGTGCTACTGCTGGTATATTTCAAGGTTACTCTGATGCTACATCCATCCTCGGTGCGGAAACATTTACTATAATTAACTTTGTCATTAGTGTTGCCTTCACCCAAACAGTAATTATCATGAGTGCCAGAAAAATAGGTGTAAATTTTGGCATCAATGAAATTAACCAAATCTTCCCAAAAATCATCCGTTTTGCTGGTTTAGTATTCTGTGCAATTGGTATCGTATTTTTGGGTTACTCAGTAATTTAACTTATGGATTGGGGAATAGGAATTGGGACTAATACCGCAAGCTCGAAGTTAAAAGTAAGAGGAATGATGACAAATTACTTGATTTGTTAACAGTGCTGATGAGGAAACTATTGGATGAATATTTAGGAATATTACTGTGATGATTTTTTCTCAAGATTGGAGCAGGCCAGAAATGATTGCAACTGGAATAGAAACAAGAATCAGTCGTCTAGAATCTATTGTTGAACAGATTGGAGACGCTGTACTCTCGACAACTGAGACAATTGAACGTCTTGCTCACAGAGTAGATGCTCTGAGTCTACAAATAGAGGCTCAAGGAAAACAAGTACAGCAGCAAGGATATCAGATTTTTGCTTTATGTGACGCTGTGCAAAGTTTGGCTGACTCGCAGAAGGATTCTATGGAACAAATCACTCAATTGTCACAAACCTTAGATGGACTTGTATCCTTGTTGCAAGATGAATAATTATAGGAGGAGTCAGGAGTCACCGAGTCAGGAGTCAGGAGTATGGAGTATGGCTAACGCCACGCTACGCTATCAGGAAGAAGAAAGAAGGAAGAAGAATTTAGAACCTGAATTAGTAAGCCCTAATTACCTTAAACCCTTAACTTAGTCACCGCGATTTTTCCAGAAAAACATATATCAACATCACCATTAGGAGTCCGTTCTCGTTTACTATATTCTCCTGTGTAGTAAAAATCATCACCTTCTATTCGGTAATTAACAGGTAAAGGTTTGGAACAAGGTTGACAAAATACTACTTCTGGATCTGCTTGTTGCGGTAACAGGTGTGGTAAATTAACATTCCAAAAACATCCAGGTTCGAGGGGAAGTTCCATCAAATATTCTAACAATGCAGATGTCCATCTCATAGCCGCATCCCAATCATAATCGCGTTTACCGTGACGATATTGAGAAACAGCAATTCCGGGAATTCCGTGCATTGCAGCCTCTCTAACAGCAGCCACAGTCCCAGAAATATAAGCATCAACTCCCAAGTTTCCACCAGCATTAATACCTGAGATTACATATTTGATATCTTCAGCAATATGTGAAATGGCAACTCTGATACAATCAGCAGGAGTGCCACCAATAGCATATTCACAATCTGAACGCCGTTGAAGATTAATCGGTTGATGGGTAGTAACTTGATGTCCGCAGCCAGATTGATGTGATTGCGGTGCAGCAATAATTACCGACTTACCATTTACTGCTTTAAATAAAGCTGCAATACCCGGTGCATCAATACCGTCGTCATTGGTTAAAATTATAGTCATATAGAACCGATTTGATATCTGACAATACGTAACTTAGAATAGTCTATTAAATAGACTTTTAACTCTTCTATGACCAATGACAAATCTTCCAAACGCTTACCCAATCAACGTTGGCAAATTGCAGCAAAAAATCCAGAAGCTAGTTTAATATTAGCGAATTTAACAAATATCTCGCCAATTATCAGCCAATTATTAATTAATCGGGGCATGGAAACCCCAGAAGATGCCAAGATATTTTTAGATCCCGAATCTCTGATTTTACCTTCTCCTCTCGAAGAATTCCCTGATTTAGCTGCGAGTGTGGAATTATTGGAATTAGCGATCGCCAATAAAGAGAAGATAGCTATCTGTGGAGACTATGATGCTGATGGTATGACCAGTACTGCAGTACTGCTGAGAAGTCTTAGGGCTTTGGGCGCTGATGTTGATTATGCTATTCCTAGTCGAATGCACGATGGTTATGGGATTAATAACCGGATTGTCGAAGAGTTTCATGATGAAGGGGTGAAACTAATTCTGACGGTGGATAATGGAATTTCTGCGGTTGAACCAATTACTAGAGCCAGAGAACTGGGTTTAAAAGTTATTATCACAGATCATCATGATGTTCCCCAAATATTACCTCCAGCTAACGCGATTCTCAACCCGAAACTAATAGCTGAATCTTCTCCCTATCGGGGTGTAGCTGGTGTGGGTGTGGCTTACATTTTAGCCGTTTGTTTAGCCCAACAATTAGGAGAAATCAAAGGTTTAGTGCAGCCACTGTTAGCTTTATTTACCTTGGGAACTATTGCCGATTTAGCCCCTTTAACCGGTGTGAATCGTCGCTGGGTAAAACGGGGTTTAAAGTTATTACCAAAATCTAATTTACCAGGGATACAAGCATTAATTCAAATTGCCGGAGTTCAAGCCAGCGAAGGAGAAAAAAATCAAACTTCTAAATCTTTAAAACCCGAAGATATTGGTTTTAGATTGGGACCAAGAATTAATGCTATCGGCAGAATTGGTGATCCACAAATTGTTATTGATTTGCTCACAACTGATGATTTTGGTATTGCACTAGCCAAAGCTATCCAATGTGAACAAACTAATACTCAACGTCAACAAATGTGCGAGGAAATTGAAAAAGAAGCCATTGCTATTGTTGAAGATTTATATATAAACTCTTTACAAAAAGACCGCGTATTAGTTGTTATCAAAGATAATTGGCATCATGGTGTTATTGGGATTGTTGCTTCTCGCTTACTAGAACGTTATGGTGTTCCTGTATTTATTGGAACTTACGAAAATGAAACCATAATTCGGGGTTCAGCGCGAGGAATTCCTGAATTTCATGTATTTGCAGCTTTAGATACTTGTCGAGATTTATTAGGTAAATTTGGGGGACACAAAGCTGCGGGAGGATTTTCTTTACCAGCGGAGAATTTACCAGAATTGCGGTTGCGTTTATCTGCATTTGCAAATCAGTGTTTGGAACTTCAACACCTGAAACCGCTGTTGAAAATAGATACTCAAGTTAATATTCACGAAATTAACCAGGATATTTTTCAGCAGTTAAATATTCTTCACCCCTGCGGTATTGATAACTCAGATCCAATTTTTTGGACTGCTAATGTCCAAGTGATTGAACAGAAAATAGTTGGGAAAGGTCACATTAAATTAACTGTATCCCAAACTATAGACAATCAGCGTCAAGAAATTAAAGGCATAGCATGGCGTTGGGGTGATTATTTTCCCTTACCATCAAGATTGGATATTGCTTACAAACTGCGTGAAAATAACTTTAATGGCAAAACTACCATTGAAATGGAGTTAGTAGGTGCAAAACTCCCAAATCACGTTGTTGAACTTTTCACTAATTCACCAAATCTATCACGGGCTAGTTTTGAATATAAACAGCGTCAATATACCTGCGGAATCTATGAAAATGGTATAAGTAGAGAATTAAGAGTTAAAAATTCTGAAGGTAAAGTTTTAGTCATGCGACCAGAAGATAAATTTGGTTTGTTGGGTTTCAAGCGCGAAAATGCTGAACAGGTAAATTTATCTCAACCCATATATGAGGGAATTGTGCAAAATGCAATTCAGGCTTTGTCTACCTCTGTGCAGAATTAAAGATTAAAAACTCTCTTAAATGGGTAATTTAAGATTCTATTATCTCCAACGGGTAATTGGTGATTAGACAAAGCATTACCAATTACCAATTACCAATTACCAATTACCCAATTTACAGGTTGCCGTTGCGAAATGCTAGAACGAAGATGACTATGGGTCCTGAAATCACAATTAGTCCCACGCAAGTTAACTGCAAGACGACTTCCCAATTGATGTTAGCTAAAATGTCCATTTTTTCCTCCCAATGATTTTAATGGTTTAAAAAGATTTAATAATTCCATGACAAAACCCGCAACTTATCATATCTGTTTAGGGGATCTAAAATTTAATTTACTTCACAAAATTATAAGAAAAGTCATAAAAAAGTAGAATAGCAGGAATACTAGAAGGTTAAAAATATGGCTACTTGGCAATGTATAGCTCAGTGTGGGGCTTGTTGTAACCTGACACCAGCGGATCGTCCAGATATAGAAGAGTATCTTTCACCACCAGATTTAGAACTTTATCTCAGTATGGTCGGTGAGGGAGGATGGTGCGTAAATTATGATCATGGTACGCGAGAATGTAAAATCTATTCTACCCGTCCTTGGTTCTGTCGTGTGGAAGCAGAGACTTTTGAGGAGATGTATGGGATTGAAGCGGAGGATGTGAACGATTTTGCCATTGATTGCTGTCATCAGCAAATTGAGGGGGTTTATGGCGGTCGCAGTTTGGAACAAATCCGTTTTGATCAAGCCGTCGGTTTTTGATTTAATTCATATAATTATTCTCTCATTGTGTTTTTGAGCGCAGTAATCAATGGGAGATTCACCTTCATGTACCTAAGTTTTGCTACTGCTTACAAAGTTTCTATGCTATCCCATATATCTAACAATAATTTCAAGCTAGATAAATGATTCATTGATTCACATCGCTTTTTTAACGCATCTAGATACTTTTTATCCGCTACAACTTTTGGATTTTTCTTGCTATAAAACAAACCAAACTGTCCGAGATATTCTTGTAGATAGTGTTTATGAAATCGCGCTTTCGTGCTAAAAGTACGTCCAGTTGGACAGCAGGACATTTCTTCAGGATCATTGACTAAAACATCGTAATATGTTTTAAAATCTGATAAAATTGTGGAACTTTTAATTAAAGGATATTCGTTAGGAATTTCTGCATTACCTAATGCCCATGTTTCAAAACAGCAATGCTGAATTATTATATGAATCTCTGTTTTTGAACTATCTATATTGTAGCCAGATTTGAGTGCATCAAGTTTAGATTTAAGTTCATGAAAACGAGCAGTATAAGAATGTTCTTCAGAGTCAATACATATAAAAAAATGGTTGACATTACCGAATTTTTCTATATCAATTAGACAAGCTTCCAGTCGAGAAACTTCTGAATTGTTATTCTGTCTATCAACCATACTCGGATAGCCATTACCTGCAATAATTCGACAAGTATTCATTGTCATATCTTCAGGTCTAACAACAAAAGTTAAGCTAGGAAATAAATGTTGTAACCATGCTTTATATACTTTTGGTTCAGTCTTGCCCCCCTCTACTAAAAATAAAAGATTCACGCAGAAAATTCCTCACTATCAAGTAAATTAATTAATTGAGTAAACTTATCTAAGCTAGAAGCTGTATCAAGTGCTGGAATATCAGAAGCTTTTCTAACTTTGACTTTATTTCCAGATTTACTAACTATTTGCCAAGTTTTCCAAGGAATATTATTGATAATATATGGATGATGGCTAGTAAGTATAAACTGTATATCTGAGGATTTATCAAGGATGAAGTCTGTTAAATCTGGCATACAATTAATTCCTAAACTATTTTCAAATTCATCAATTAAAATTACTGATTCTTTAGGAGCGGAAATTACTTGAACTAAAAAAATTAAAGTACGAAACATACCTGATGAAATTTGCTTTTGAGGAATCCACTCTAAACCAACTTCTTCAATTTCAAAGAATATCAAAACATTATCACCATTTAAGCATTTCTCACTAGTAACTCTGACATTATTTACTTGTGGAAAAATATTAATATAATATTCTTTAATTTCCTTGAAATCATCTGGAAAAGTTTCCTGCAACCAAAAAGCCTTTATGACTGGTAAAGCACCAGCAAAAACTTCTTTAAAACTGGAATTAGCAGTAATTTTTTTTAAGTTATTAATAGTAGTAATTTCTTTTAGTCCGTTAATAATTGTAGTCATATCATCATAGTCATTCGCAAACGTAAATCTCTGGCTTTCAGCCGTTTCAAAGTTGAATATTAATCTTTTAAATGCTTTACGGACTGGAATAATCAAATCTTCTTCTGAAAGAAGATTAATTGCACTTTCAGTTCTTTTCAACTTAGGCAATTTTTCGTTATTGAATTTTGATTCTAAGTGAGTGCGGAGAAGTATCTCCAATTCAGAATCACCATCATATCGAACTAATTTTTCATACACAATTTCAGTCTGTTTTGACTCATTTACATCTGAAAATATTTCTTCTTTCTTAGTTGAAGAACTTTTTAACTCCCATCTATAATCTTGTTCTAAATGAGAGAAATTGATACTCCATTCTAAATCATCTATATTGCGATTTCTACCTTTTGCAACATTACAAATCAAATGAAGCGCTCTTAAAATTCTTGTCTTTCCAACTCCAGAACCACCGACAAGTAAATTTAGATTCTCAAATTTAACTTCCTCAATGTGCCAATTTTCTTTATTGTTACTGAATTTAAAACTCTGTATTTTCATATTTCTTACTTTTCTTAACAAGCAATTATATAGAGAATCTCAAATAACTTCTGAGATGAATATCTTCAATTCGCTCTATATCCGGTATTTTAGCACTCAAAGTTATGATCAGAGATTTTGTTTTAGATTACTTTTTAATATCATTAATTAAGAGGATGTTTGAAAAGTGGTATTCCGTAATTTTCATCACATTGCTACCCCCCTTAGTCCCCCCTTGTAAAGGGGGGAAACAATAAAAATCCAGTTCCCTCCCCTTTACAAGGGGAGGGTTAGGGTGGGGTAAAAAATATTTGATACATCAACCATAACTTTTCAAACACCCTCTAAGCGTGTATTCTCATCAATAATCTTTATATAAAAAATAAATACTGCTATTTGCTTGATATTACATCTTGACGAGTATAAGCAGAGCGATCGCAGTTTGGAACAAATCCGTTTTGATCAAGCTGTCGGTTTTTAACAAATCCAGTTGCAATTTATGACAACAATATGAGAAAATAAAGAGAATATGAAAACAACTTAGAGACAAGATTAGCGCCTGTGAAACTTGATACTCCACCTGTCAGCATTTCCCACTTATCAGAAACTGAAAGCCAATTACATCAATCCATAGTTAAGGATCATCCCCAACCGAAAGAATCTGTATTTATGGTATTTGGGACAACCTTCATCACCATTTTTCTCGCGGAAATTGGTGATAAAACCCAACTTTCTACCCTGTTAATGAGTGCAGAATCTCATGCCCCTTGGGTGGTTTTTCTGGGTTCGGCAGTAGCATTAATTACTACTAGCTTACTGGGAGTATTATTAGGTGGTTGGATATCTACAAAACTTAGCCCTAAAACCGTTGAGAAATCAGCCGGGGTGATGTTATTACTGATTTCCGTCATGTTGGTATGGGATGTAATTCAGGGTTAATACTTGTAAATATTGTGAACTGGGGAAATTATGAACTGGCATCTTTTAGGACTAAGCTTTGTCACGGTATTTTTGTCAGAATTGGGTGATAAAAGTCAGTTAGCAGCGATCGCTCTTTCTGGACAAGGACAATCTCGAAAAGCTATATTTTTTGGTACAGCAGGCGCTTTAGTATTAACCAGTCTCCTGGGAGCATTAGCGGGTGGTGCAGTGTCCCAATTTTTGCCTACACGGATTTTAAAAGCGATCGCTGCTGTGGGATTTGCCATTCTTGCTATCCGTCTCTTATTACCCAACAGTGAAGAGGATTGACACTCTCAGGGAGCCAAGCCACTGAGATTCTACTGACAGAATTAGATTAAGGGTTTAGCCCAATCCAATCTCGCTGCGACCGCCAAACGCCGCCTAGACGCTCAAAACAACTGCCAATCAAGGTGTCGAAATTGCGCTTACTTTTATTGTTTTCAGTGTTTTCAGAATCCATCACTAAGCCAAGACTCGGTACGCTCCACACCCTGCCATTACTCGCTCTTTCTTGTCAATACTGCCGTTAGGACTTGAACCTAACCGTTGTTTCATAGGAGCCGGGATTTCTCCGTACTAGGATGCTTCAACACATAGATGTTTTTTGTTCTTACTCACAATTTGATTCTAACATACCACAGGGATTAAAATCCCTCGTGTCGCTTATATTTCAGCGGCTTTAGCCGCTGAGTTTTACGCTTACCGGATGCTCTTATAAATGATCGGAAATTAAGCAGATCCGCTATTGTAACATAAAGTTACTACCGTAAGCGGTTGATTGATGAAATGAGGCGATAGATACAAGACGATCCTCCGATGCGTCCCACAAAATAAATTGGAAGCAATCAGGAATATCCGCTATTTTTAGCTTTTTTACATGGGTCAGTAAATGAATATTTTGATTATGGCAAGCTTCCAGATTGTAATTAGGTATTCTTTCAGAAAGATGGTGGATATTGTGATAACCTATGTCTGCCCCAAACCATTTAAGAACTCTGGGTAATTCTAAGTAACTACTGCCTTCTAATGCTCCTAGAGTATAATCCCAACCTTCAGTTTTATGGGCGTAAGAGCCATCAAAGTTGTGCTGTACAAAGAAGATACAAATGAAAATTGCTGCTGAAAAGGTGAGAGTGATTGAGTAAACCCCAAAGAAGAATCCAAATCCTAGTAAATAACCCAAATAAATCCAACTACTAACTACGCAAATATTGTTGAAAAGGATATCAAAAAACTCTCCTGTTGTGTACCAATTTCTGGATTTATAAGAGTAAATGATTTCCTTGATATCCATAGTCGGTTCTTTCTGTATGCAAGTCAGCAAATGACCTATAAAACCATACAAACCAGCGATTAGTGCCAGTCTGGGCTTAATTGCTAGATAGAAAAAACCGCCGGGAAGCAGCATTAATGGATGCCTAAGTAATTCATACCGCTTTTGGGCAAAAGGACTAAGTTTACTAAACTGCTCTGTGGAGATTAATGAAGCTGGTCCTCGATATTTTTCCCAATCACCATTTGTTTTATGATGATAAGCATGACCTCTTGACCAAGGATATTGAGGGATGGCATTCATCACTCCCAAAATAAACCCTACCACTCTATTTACCCGTTTTGATCTAAAGAGTGAATAATGTCCACAATCGTGCATTAAAGAAAAACAACGCAGTGAAAATAGTATGATCAAAATCATGATTGGTGGCAGCAACCAAAAGGAAAATTCTGCTGCTTTTGCTGCTAAAATCCATAACAAAATATAGGGAACAACTGTATTAAGGACTTGATAAGTTGCGCGTAAGTCGTTGCTCTTCATGTAGGGAGCTAAGACAAAATCTGATTTTTTAATCATTATGATTAGTTTGACCACTATCTTTACTAACAGTCCGGTGATGTTGGCTGGGAATTACTTTGTCATAAGCTCACCAAAAATTGAGGTTTTTGGCGATTCATTAACCCAGATTCTGCACGCTATTTTATACTATATCTAGTATGACAAATATTGGGTTAATGTTTAGCTAGATAGCAATCTTCAAAATCCCGGACAATGCCAGTGTTTATGCTTGATAGTGTGATATTTTTTACTTTTTAAACATTAAGCTTCGCGCCAGTACAAATTTAACAGAATACCACCTGCTACTAGCTTTAATGCTTCTAATAGAAAATAACCGCTGTGTAATAAGTTCATTTGTGGTGGAACTAGATTACTAGTAAGTAAGCTGAAATTAGCACCTAGAGCGCACATTTGGGGAGTTAAGAAATAAGTATCTAGTAATGCTACTGTTAACAGAATTCCAGATAAAGCAATACTACCTAAAGGCCAATTAGATTTAGTCTTGCTAATAGCCAGTACAGCAGTTAAAACCACAGTAGCAGACAATAATTCTAGGCGATTAAAATTCCAAAAAACCAGATAACCTGCTGTAGAAAAATTAGCCTCATTCATCATGCCAGCAAAGTAAAGACTAGGCATAATTACCCAATCTAAAACCAGACTAGCACTGAGCCAGAAGCCCAGAGTTAACATAATCGCTGTTTGCCAAGTTGACCGTTTAAATTCCAGACTAGAAAGAGTGTTCATAAAAATAATTGCTTTGTTGTCTTCTTAGAGTCTAACTAAAACAGTGATTTTGGCAACAAATATCAATTAATTGTTACAAACAAGAAACTCTAACCCAGATTTCCTCCCAAAGGAAAAAATCATTCCCAGACCAAGGGTAGTTTAATAAAAATAAATAAACCTGAAGCGATCGCTCCCAATCCCCCACATCACGTTATGATCAGAAGGAATCACAATAATCTGTGCCAATAAATTCTCAGCATCTACCGTCAGTAACCCAGCCCTAAAGGGACTGGGCTTGCAAGAGTAATCAAGCAAGCCGTGCTGACCAGACCACCCTGAGTGACCTGCCCTGAGCGGTGTCGAAGGGAGTCGAAGGGTAGCCGTTATTTGAGCCACGACACCCCGGAATGCGTAGCCCCTTCGGGGTTCAGCAGTCGCTCATGGGGGAAACCCCCAAGACCGCGCTGCTTCACTAGTTCCCTGCTCTGTCATTTGCAATTAAACAGTTTTAAGGTCACTGAAACAGTGTTGCAAGTCTAACAAGCTCTTATAACTGGTCGTTCGCGCAGCGTGCCGGAGGCATCTAGCTAACATTACCCCAGAAATGGGAGGCTCTTTGGAGCAAAACATTATGCGTACAGAGTTGGAAAATTTGAATCGGTAATTGTCCCGTTGAAAGTACATCACAAAAGTACCCCGAATTTCTCAACTCCAAGGCGGTAATGAAAAAATATTCAAAGCGGTTAAAACCGCCCGTGTCGCTTCCCTCTCAGGTCTAAAAACTCGCTCGTTTCCCACTTACCGCAAGGTCTTATGACGACTTCCACACCAGAACCCAATCAACCCAACAAATCACTTACTGATACAAATCTGGTAGAAGACCGCAGCAAGCTGAGTAAGATGTATCAGCATTATGTAGAAGTCAAGGATAAGTATCCTCATGCGTTGCTGCTGTACAGAGTAGGCGATTTTTTTGAAACTTTTTTCCAAGACGCTGTAACCGTCTCCAGAGAATTAGAATTAGTCTTAACCAGTAAACACGGTGGGGAAGTCGGTCGTGTTGCCATGACAGGTGTACCTCATCACGCTTGGGAACGCTACACAACCCAACTGGTAGAAAAAGGTTATGCTGTGGTAATTTGCGACCAAGTAGAAGATTCGGCGGATGCCATTGGTTTGGTAAAGCGAGAAGTAACACGCATTCTTACACCAGGGACTTTGCTAGAAGAGGGAATGCTCAAAGCCAGTCGGAATAATTACATAGCGGCTGTGGTAATTGCTGTCAATCATTGGGGGTTAGCCTACGCAGATATATCAACAGGGGAATTTCTCACATCTCAAGGTAGTGATTTAGAACACTTAACTCAAGAGTTAATGCGTTTACAACCTTCCGAAGTCCTGTTTCCCACTAACGCCCCCGATTTAGGTAGTTTACTGCGTCCAGGGGAAACTTCACCCTCTTTGCCCCAATGTCTACCACCTACATTTTGTTATAGTTTGCGATCGCAAGTCCCCTTTTCCCAAGCAGAAGCTAGAAGTAAATTATTGCAGAAATTCAAAGTGCGATCGCTCGAAGGTTTGGGTTGCGAACACCTCCCTCTGGCAGTTCGCGCCGCTGGTGGTCTTTTAGAATACATCGAAGACACACAAAAAGCCAATCCCGTCTCCCTGCAATTATTACGCACATATACATTAAATGATTATTTAATAGTAGATCATCAAACCCGCCGTAACCTAGAAATTACCCAAACCGTCCGCGACGGCACATTTCACGGTTCTCTATTATGGGCTTTAGATCGAACTAGCACCGCCATGGGCAGCCGGGCTTTAAGAAGATGGTTGTTACAACCGCTACTGGAGATCAAAGGGATTAAATCCCGCCAAGATACCATTCAAGAATTAGTAGAAAATACACCTTTACGCCAAGATCTACGCCATTTACTCAAGCAAATTTATGATTTAGAACGTTTAACAGTCAGAGCCGCTTCTGGTAGAGCAAATGCACGGGATTTAGTCGCCTTAGCTGATTCTTTCTCCCGTTTACCAGAATTATCTCGCTTAGTAGAAGATGCGAGATCACCTTTCTTAAAAGCTTTGCAAAAAGTCCCGCCCAGCCTGGAAGAACTAGCCGAAAAATTACACGCTCACATCGTAGAATCACCACCGACTCATCTAAAAGAAGGCGGTTTAATTCGGGCGGGAATCAATCCCCTTTTAGATGAAAGAAAGGCTACAGTAGAGAGTGATCAACAATGGATTGCCAACTTAGAAGTTGACGAAAGAGCAAGAACGGGAATCCCCACTTTGAAGGTAGGATTTAATAAAACTTTTGGTTATTATATCAGTATTTCCCGCAATAAATCTGACCAAGTTCCCGATAATTACATTCGTAAGCAAACTCTGACAAATGAGGAACGTTACATTACTCCTGATTTGAAAGAACGAGAAGCCCGAATTCTCACAGCGCGAGATGATTTAAATCAGTTGGAATATCAGATTTTTGAAGCATTACGGGATGAAGTGGGTTCTCATGCCGAAATCATCCGTAATATTGCCCGTGCCGTAGCTGCGTCAGATGTATTATGTGGTTTGGCGGAATTAGCTGTCCATCAAGGTTACTGTCGTCCTGAGATGCTTACAGGACGCGAGATTAACGTGATTGATGGTCGTCACCCGGTGGTGGAACAGTCTTTACCTGCTGGATTTTTTGTCCCTAATTCGACTTGCTTAGGGGGGAAGGAAATGAACCACGAAGGAGCGAAGGAAGCGAAGGAAGAGGAAAAGAAGAATTTATCTTCCCCTGATTTAGTGATTTTAACCGGTCCAAATGCGAGTGGTAAGAGTTGTTATTTGCGTCAAGTTGGTTTAATTCAGTTAATGGCGCAGGTGGGTAGTTTTGTGCCGGCGCGGTCTGCTAAATTGGGAGTGTGCGATCGCATTTTTACCCGTGTTGGGGCTGTAGATGATTTAGCCACAGGTCAATCTACGTTTATGGTGGAAATGAATGAAACTGCCAATATTCTCAATCATGCAACTTTGAGATCTTTGGTTTTGTTAGATGAAATTGGTCGCGGGACAGCAACTTTTGATGGTCTTTCAATTGCTTGGGCTGTAGCAGAATATTTAGCAGTTGAGATTAAATCTCGCACGATTTTTGCTACTCATTATCATGAGTTAAATGAATTGGCTACTATTATTTCAAATGTGGCAAATTATCAAGTTACAGTTAAAGAATTACCAGACCAAATTATCTTTTTACATCAAGTTCAACCCGGTGGTGCTGATAAATCCTATGGAATAGAAGCAGGAAGGTTAGCAGGTTTACCCACAGTGGTAATTCAACGGGCAAAACAGGTGATGGGACAAATCGAAAAACACAGTAAAATAGCCATGGGATTGCGTGAGAATTTATAAAAATTGGCTGCTGTGATTATGTCCGCATTAAAGGCAGCATAAACCATTAGACTTGTCCAAATAAAGAATTATCAACTTATCCCAGCAACATTAATAAACAACTAGGAAATGGTTAAAAATTGGTTAATCTTATGTCGTATTTATATTAATAAAATCAAAATTTGTTATTACTTAAGACTCAAATACTTCTTTCTGTATTATCCAGATGAGCCATCTGATTACTTGATGATTCACCAGTAATATCAAAATTACTATTAATTTATACCTAAATCTTTAGAAGTAATGATCCGAAAGCGATCGCGTCCTTCTTTTTTGGCACGATAAAGTGCTTCGTCTGCTGTTTTAATGAAGAATGCAGCCGGAATATCAGCAGTAGGAATTAAAGTAGCAATTCCTAAACTGACCGTAACATATTGACTTACCTCAGAAGCTGAATGCAAAATTGCCAATATTTTCACTTGATCACGGATTTTTTCAGCGACAATTATTGCACCTTCTGCATTTGTATTTGGTAAAATTACTACAAATTCTTCTCCTCCATATCGCGCTACTAAATCACTAGGTCTTTTAATAGCTTGACTCATGGCAAAAGCCACTTTTTGTAAACAACTATCTCCCGCTTGATGTCCGTAAGTATCGTTATATCGTTTAAAAAAATCTACATCACACAAAATCAGGGAGAGTGCAGATTTGTCCCTGGCCATGCGTCCCCACTCTTGCTGCAAATATTCATCAAATCGGCGACGATTAGGAATTTGCGTGAGGCTGTCGTAATTAGCCAGACGGTAGAGAGTTTGATTTTCGGCTTTAAGGTTCAGATCATCTTGCCAAATTACAATTCCAGTTGTCATTCCTAATAAAGTTATTGGTGCAGCCACAGGTAGCCAATAATTGATTTTTAGCATGAGCAAACTGAAAATTTCCCAGAGTACACATAGCCCTATACAGAATCCTAATTTTTTCCTAGAATGCCAACGAACAATTACTAAACCCCAGACTGGACCTGCCAATAGTAATAATATTATCCATGCCCCAGAAGGAAAAAGATCGAGAAAATTATTTTGAAATACATTATTAATAAAAGTTGCTTGTAAGTAAACTCCGCCCGTGGGTGGATCATAATTAAAGGGCGTGACTAAAACATCAATACCTGGAGCAGTAACTCCTACTAAAACAATTTTATTTTTAAATAAATCGGCTGATACTTTCCCCTGCACTACATCAATAAAGGAATAGTGAGGCATTTGCTGAACCTGACTAGGCCAGTTAATCCATAATGGCTGCTTTAAATTAGGCAAAGGAGGTATTTCCATAAAAGTTCCATAAGCCTGGATAGCCGCAATTCCTAAGGAAGAAATACCATTTTTTAGTGGCTGTACATTACGGATTATACCATCTCCATCTTTCTGACTGAATATATGTCCTGTAGTTATTGCGGCCTGTTCTAGTTCAGGGACAGGAAACCAAGGTTCTCCTTGAGTATCCCAAGCCTCTGCCAATACCACTTTACCATGTTGTTTCATAGCCTTTGCCAGAGCCGTATCATCGGGGCTAGACTCAGAAAAAATAATATCGAAGACAACTACATTTGGCTGGGCTGTATCGAGTACATTTAATAGCTCTATATATCTTGTCCGTGGCCAGGGAAATTGTTTAAACTCTGCCAAACTTTTGTTATCTATTGTCACTACTACTATCTGCTGATTCCAGTCAATATTTCCCCTTAGTCGGAATAGGGTGTTATATGTTATCCATTCTAAAGGTTGAAAAATTCCCAGTAACAGGAAACAAATAACTATCAACATGGCTATAAAACCAGGAAACAATTTCCCAAATAACCGCTGGATTTCTGTGAACATGATCATACATTTTCAGTTCTTACTTTTATTAAGGAACAGCTAATTCATACTTTTGCTTTTTTCCTAAAGGTGTTGTGATACTAACTGCAATTTTTCGATTATTAGGAAGGGCTGTTATCACCTCAAACTCTCCATTCTGATTGGTTATTAATGATTCATTCGCTAAAATAACTAAATTCACAGGATCTACTTTACCTGCAATTTTTGCCTGTTGATTGCCCATATCTGCCAGGATTTTTATTTGCAAACTAGTATCATCTCGTAAACGCACTGGAGGTGAAGGTGGTTTTCCTGGAATTACAAAGCTTTGAAAACCTTTATTTACAGATACAGTTTTACCTTGAGCAGATGTTACCACCTGGCCTTTTAAAGTTGCTACCCCTGTTTTCCCACTAGGTTGGACACTAACACCAAATTCTGTACCTCTGACTCCTGTAATCCCTGCTGGAGTTTTAATTTCTAGTCTAGATTCTCGATTGTTCAAAGGACGTACTTTTAAACGCACCTGTCCACCAGTTAGCAGCAACTCTGTGACTTTTCCATTATTACTAGTGCTGTGCAGTTTTTGAATTTGCAGTTTTGTATTTTCTGCCACTTCCACAAAAGCAATTTCTGTATCTAATGCTAACATCGTCCGAGAATTCTTTCCTGTACTAATGCTATCACCAACCTTTTGCAACTTTGTGCCGACATTGGCAGGTTGGGAAGTTTGTTGATTTCCATAAATAACATTACCAAAAATGCTACGTACTTCTAAGTAGCGGTTAACTCTTAAATGTAAATTATTTTGGGCTAATGCTTGCTGAAAGGTTAATAGGAAGATGAAAAGTAAACTTAATAATAGCCAATGTTTTTTAATCACTGAATTTTTTGGAAATTAGATTACCCCTGTATCTAATTTTAGGCGATCGCTTCTCTTGTGGCAAGTAAGCTGTCACGCATCTAGTTTTTGAACCTGATCTAGGCTATAGGCGGGTTTCTGCCTCCAAATTATACAATTTAAGTGCGCGACAGCTTTTAAAAATCTAGACATCCTCTGGTTCAAATTGTGCCACAGTTACAGCATTAAATGCAAAAGATAAAACTAAGGGAATCGGACATTTAAACCAAAAAGTGTAAATCACTGCTAGGATAGTGGTAGAGATGGCAGCACAAGCCCAATACATTTCCTGATTAGTTAAACCATTTTTCTCTTTAATTACTCTCAACACATTCATTGGGATTGGTTCTGGCATGACTCCACCAGGAGGAAACGCCCAATAGTTACCACGTCTCTCAACAAATAAATCTGTCCAGCCATTTTCTAAGCACCATGCTTCAATCCATTGAATAGAGTAATGATTTATCATATAAATACCAATTTCCTTTGTTAATGTGTGCAGTTTGTCAATTTTAATAACTTAAAGATCTTAGTCAGATATAGCAGCAGTCAGCAGGAAAAATCTTGTGTTATCTGGCTTTTTTAGGGACTTTTTTCCCTTATTCAAGTACATATCGCTATAACTTTTAGTTCATTGTTTTAAAGGTTTATCAAATTATTTTATACATATTAACAATCCTGTTTCCACAGCCATCACCATAACTAACAGATTATCAGTTGTCCTGACTACTAGACTTTAAAAGATAACAAACTTTACTTGTAATCAAACTTAATGAATTATTGTAAATAGTAAAATCCTGCTGGAGCAATAATGCCATTTTTTTCCAGAATCAGCAACAGTTAAAATTTAAAAAAGGGAGTAATTACCAAAAGCGTTATTACAAAATATTAACGTTTATGCAAAACTTAACTTATCCAGTATCAATTTGGACTCATCAACTATGTTTTGGCAAAAAAGCTTAGGATGGATTTTAGGAATTATGGTTTGGTGCGTTGCACAGCCAGCATCAGCAGATTGGACTCATCCTTTATCATATAGCAATGCCGAATTGTCGAGACAAGATTTTTCGGGACAAAGTTTACAAGCTGCGGAATTTTCTAACGCTAACTTAGAAATGGCTAACTTTACAGGTGCGGACTTACGAGGAACAGTTTTCAGTGCTTCAGTCATGACAAAAGCAAATTTACATGGAGCAGATTTAACCAATGCGATGGTGAATGAGGTAAAATTAGCAGGTGCTGATTTAAGTAATGCCGTTTTAATCGAAGCTCTTTTACTCCGCACCGTCTTTACAGATGTTAATATCACAGGTGCAGATTTTACAGACGCAATTTTAGATAAAGCGCAAATTAAAGAGCTATGTCAAAAAGCCAGTGGTGTAAATTCTCAAACTGGTGTAGAAACTCGTGAGTCCTTAGGATGTCAATGAAACTTGGTATAATTGGTGGTGGACAACTGGCTTGGATGATGAAAGATGCAGCAGATAAGCTGGGAGTAGAATTAATAGTCCAAACTCCTAGTCCCAATGATCCAGCCGTATCTATTGCCCAACATAGCATTTTTGCCGCAGTTGATGATGCCGCTGCCACAGAAATTTTAGCGACAAAGTGTGATATCGTTACCTTTGAAAATGAATTTGTTAACCTTGCGGCTTTATCACTGCTAGAAAAACAGGGTGTTTGTTTTCATCCTCAATTAGCAGCTTTAGCACCCCTGTTAGATAAATATGAGCAACGGTGCTATTTACGGGATTTAGGTTTACCAGTTCCCCAGTTTTTGGCATTATCAGGGGAAAAAAAGCTAGAATCTCAAATTGAAAATTTGGGTTTTCCTGTGGTTCTCAAAGCCAGAAGACATGGATATGATGGTCAAGGAACTTTTATCATTCCCGATTTTGCAACTTTATCAAAAATAGTTAATCAAACTCATAGCCAGTTTTTAGTCGAAGAATTTGTGCCTTTTACCAAAGAACTGGCTATAATTGCCGCCCGTTCTGTAAATGGGGAAATTGTCATCTATCCAGCGGTAGAAACTCTCCAGAAAGAACAGGTTTGTCGGTGGGTAATTGCCCCCGCTCAAATCACCCAAGAGCAAAGTTTGCAAATTGAAGCGATCGCCCATAAACTATTAACTAGCCTCCAATATATAGGAGTCTGTGGCATTGAATTATTTCTCACCGCCCAAGGTAAAATCTTAATTAATGAAATAGCACCACGTACCCATAACTCTGGGCATTTTTCCCTGGATGCTTGTGAAACTTCCCAATTTGAACAACACCTGAGAGCAGTGTGTGGTTTACCATTAGGCAATACTAGATTACATTGTGCTAGTGCCGTGATGGTTAATTTGCTAGGATATGAAAACAGCCATTGTGACTACCAAAAACAACGTCAACAATTAGCAAATATTCCCCAGGCTACTGTTCATTGGTACGGAAAAACAGAAGCTCGTCCAGGGCGTAAGCTAGGACATATCACCGTTTTATTAGATCAAGATCAAACTAATGGAGTAGAAGACATTATACACAAAATTGAATCTATCTGGTATCCCCAGTAGAAATTTGCCAAAATTTTCCCAAAATACACACACAAACTATTTTTCAAAGCTATAATGAGTTAGTTGCACTACGACGATTGGTGACTGCCGTCAAGTTTTTTGATCTATGTCTTTAACAACAAGGGAGCTAAACAATTCTCGTGGCAGTATACTGGGCTCGTACCCAGAAACTTTAAATGAGAACCCTCAGTTCCCACCTGGTTTAACCAGGTCATAAACTTAGGTAAAACGGCGTTGTGGTGAACTAAAAAATTTTAGCTCCCCGGTTGATAAAACTGGGGAGCTTTACCTTAAACAGCAAGAAGGCTCACACTGTACCTGTACTCAGGTCAGTGTTGAGATGAATTGCGCGTGAGAAATCCGGGTGTAGTCTGACCATATTTGTAGCTTGCTTCCCGCAGGGTGCGCAGCGAAAACCGGAAAGACTACAACGACGAAACGAGCAAAATATTCGTTTTTTATTCGGTATGTTTTGATTATTTGTGTTACCATGAATATACGAACGCGGTAAGGTCGATACCATGTATAGAGCAATTAAAGTTAGGATTTATCCCACTGATGAGCAAGAATCATATTTAGCTCAATGTTTTGGTAATACTCGATGGTTGTGGAATTATATGCTTAATGCCACTACTGTCGCGTATAAAGAAATAAGCATTGGGCTTTCTAAAGCGGCTATGGATAAGTTGCTTCCAGGATTAAAAAAGGAATATGAATGGTTAGGACTTGCATACAGTCAAGTGTTGCAACGAGTCACATTCAATCTTTCTAGTGCGTTTGTCAACTTTTTTGAAGGCCGTGCTAAATTTCCTAACTTTAAATCTAAACATGGTAAACAATCAATTCAATATCCCCAAAATGTGAAACTGATGCCAGAGGATTCTGTGATTAAGTTTCCTGGCAATTTAGGGATGATGAAAACCGTGTTCCATAAAGAATTGCCCGATGCAAAATTCACGGCTGTAACAATATCAAGAAATGCAGACGGTAAGTATTATGCATCTATTCTTTTTAACCAAAATGACAATCCGGTAGTTGCAATTAGAAAAGCTATTGGTGTTGATTTGGGATTGAAAAACTTTGCTATAACTTCCGAAGGCTCAAAATATGACCTTCCTAAGAAGCAATTAGCTCTTCTTGAAAAGAATAAAAAGCGCAAGCAGAAAAAACTAGCTAAGAAGACCGATAAAACATCTAATAAACGTCGTAAAGCCAAACGTTTAGTCGCAAAAGTTTCTAGCAAAATAGCTAGAGTCCGTGAAGACTTTCTACACAAGCTATCTCGCAAAATAGCATCCGAAAACCAAGTTATTTGTGTAGAAGATTTGGCAGTTAAGAATATGGTTAAAAATCCCAACTTGGCAAAAGCTATTAGTGACTCTTGTTGGGGAATGTTTCAAACCATGCTCAAATACAAAGCTGAAAGATTTGGTCATACTTATCAAGAAATAGGTCGTTTCTTCCCGTCTTCTCAACTTTGTAGTGAAACTCTACTACCAATTCCGGTATTGCAAAAAGGATATGATTCGTTAGGAGTTAGGTTTGTAGATTGCCCTCACTGCCAAAAACAGCATGATAGAGATATCAATGCCGCAATAAATATTAGAAATGAAGGTTTGCGACTTTGGGCGTTAGGAACTAGCGCTTCTGCCCTTGGAGGGGATGTAAGACCAAAGTCTTCGGGACGTAAAAAATCCATGAAGTCCGAGGCAGTCCCCATGGAATTGGGAAGCCTACACTGTACCGTCAGGTCAGTGTAGGTAGTTCACGATATATACCTTAAATTTAGAGGTAAAAAGCAAAATACGGAAAGAAAAAGATTTTCCCAATGACAACTGACCAATGACAACTGACCAATGACAACTGACAACTGACAACTGACCAATGACCAATGACAAATGACAACTGACCAATGACCATTTCTTCAAGTCTGTCATGACTAACTGAAGAAATAAGCTACACTCATTTTAGGGGCGAACTCATACAGTTCGTCACAATACTTCTTGGAAGATATCCCTATCGCAGGAAGTGGGTTGAAGCCCACTTTTTTTATTGAATTCTCCCATGACTCATCCTTTAATACCACAAATTATTGATTTGGCGACACCAGTAGCCGCAGAACTAGGATTGGAAGTTGTTAGTATAGTTTTTCATACGAACCAAAACCCCCCAGTCTTGCGAGTAGATATCTTTAATCCTCTACAGGACATTGGCCTGGATGATTGTGAAAGGATGAGCCGTGCCGTTGAAGCCTCATTAGATGCGGCCGATATCATTCCAGACGGTTACATATTGGAAGTATCTAGTCCTGGTATTTCGCGGCAACTGGTAACAGACAGGGAGTTTATTTCCTTCAAAGGATTTCCTGTAGTTATTTCTACTTCCCCACCCTCCGAACAACAGCAAGAGTGGATAGGTCTATTGATTAGCCGGGATGAAACTACAGTTTACCTTAATCAAAAGGGTCGTGTAGTAAAAATTCCCCGTAACCTCATTACCAAAGTCCAAATAGATGAGCGTAGCTAATCAATTTTAGATTTTAGACGTTGGATTAGGGACTGGTAAGTGGTAATTGAGAAGAAGTAATTGGGGAAAAGAAAACAATTATTTCTTAACAGTTATCTAATTTTGCTGACTGCTGACTTGACACTCTCCGCTCTAAAGAGATTGTCAATGTATAGTGTTGAGCCGTTAGGCAACATCGGGTGTTTGTACAGGTTAATTACCCTTACCTGTTAAAGACATTGTAACACCATAAGTCACTGAGAGATTTATCCCCTCTCTCGCTTAAAAAACACCCAAACATAAAAACCCAAAAAGGTTTTAGATTTTAAGTCTAGGGTCAGAAACGGTAAGTTCTACCGAGATTGCCTGTGGAGCGGAAAAACCTCTTAGAAGCCATTCTAAGACCGTGATGAAGCAGGAAGTAAACACTAAGGTTATCGCTGTCCAGATGTGTCTAGACTTTGGTAATTTTGGGTAAGTTTTATAGAACGGTTTTAAGCCTACTTTCTTATAAAATTTTAGGAGACTGCGTATGTCAATGGTGACTTTATCGGGATTAAAAGAGCTAATCGAAAGTATTAGCCAAGAACGAAACTTACCGCGTTTAGCTGTACAAGCAGCTATTAGAGAAGCCTTAATTAAGGGTTACGAACGTTATCGTCGCGCCCAAAATTTAGAACGCAGACAATTTGATGAAGAGTATTTTAATAATTTTGAAGTAGAACTGGATATTGAGGGTGAAGGATTTCGGGTTCTTTCCACCAAAACCATTGTTGAAGCAGTTGCTAACACTGATCATCAAATTTCCTTAGATGAAGTCCAGCAAGTAGCCCCAGAAGCCCAACTGGGAGATTCTGTAGTATTGGATGTCACCCCAGATCAAGGAGAATTTGGGCGCATGGCAGCCATGCAAACGAAACAAGTATTGGCGCAAAAACTGCGAGATCAACAACGCCAAATGGTGCAAGAAGAGTTTCAAGACTTGGAAGGCACGGTTTTACAAGCTAGAGTATTGCGATTTGAACGTCAATCTGTAGTTTTGGCAGTTAGTAGCGGATTTGGACAATCAGAAGTAGAAGCCGAATTACCCAAGCGAGAACAGCTACCCAACGATAATTATCGGGCTAATGCTACCTTTAAGGTATATCTAAAAAAAGTTTCCCAAGGGCAGCAACGAGGGCCACAATTGATGGTATCTCGTGCTGATGCAGGTTTGGTAGTTTATTTATTCGCCAACGAAGTCCCAGAAATTGAAGATGAGGTAGTGCGAATTGTGGCTGTAGCGCGAGAAGCTAACCCTCCCTCTCGTTATGTAGGACCCCGCACAAAAATTGCTGTTGATACCCTAGACCGCGATGTAGACCCCGTTGGTGCTTGTATTGGGGCGCGGGGATCACGAATTCAGGTGGTAGTTAATGAATTACGCGGTGAAAAAATTGATGTGATTCGCTGGTCTCCAGATCCAGCTACCTATATTGCCAATGCGTTGAGTCCAGCAAAGGTAGATGAAGTCAGACTCATGGACCCCGAAAGTCGCCAAACTCACGTTTTAGTGGCTGAAGATCAACTGAGTTTAGCTATTGGTAAAGAAGGGCAAAATGTGCGGTTAGCTGCCCGTCTCACTGGTTGGAAAATTGATATTAAAGATCAGGCTAAATATGATGAGGAAGCCGAAAATACTAAATTTGCAGCGGTGAGAGCGCAATATCAATCCCAAAATGATAGGGATGACAGGTCTGACCGAGAAGATGCAATGGCAGAAGAATTAGAATTGGATGAGGATAGATTTGACAATAGCGAGGAAGATTAATTCCCCAAATTTATCTGCAATAATTTGAAAAAGGAAGGGAAGCAGGGAGCAGGGAGCAGGGGGAATATTTCTTCCCAATGACAACTGACAACTAACAACTAACAACTAACAACTAACAACTGACAACTGACAACTGACAACTGACAACTAACAACAGGCATTAAAAAATACATTGTTTAGTATCCCCAAGATATCTAACTTAAATCTGGCAGAAGACTGATGAAACCGAACTATCGGCGTTGTATTAGTTGTCGTCAAGTCAACTTGAAACAAGAGTTTTGGCGGATTGTCCGCGTCTTTCCATCTGGAAAGGTACAATTAGATCAGGGCATGGGGCGTTCTGCCTATATCTGTCCGCAAGAGAGTTGCCTACAAGCAGCTCAGAAGAAAAATAGACTAGGGAGATCGCTGCATGGAGCAGTGCCAGATACAGTGTATCAAACATTGTGGCAACGTCTAAATCACGGCGATCGCCAAGATCGCATTTAATGGTAACAACTAAAATTGCGATAGTCTCTCAAGATATTATGACAAAAGCCGAACTATTCGGTATCTGATCATAACCTTTAGTATCGTTCAAGTTAATGCCAAAATAGTAAATGGATGTAACCAGCTTTCTCGATCTCCTTTTTTGGACAAGACGCAAGGCATTACTCCCAACAAGTTTTTTTTTGATTGTATTGTGGAAGACTCACAAATCAGCAAAACAAAAAAACCAAAAATGGCGACCTGGTAGCGTCAAATCGCAGTTCTGCATCAACCATCATTCCTGGTGGAGATGTCAGTATTAACCCGAAACATCTCTCTTTCCTAACTGGAGTCACCGGCAATATCACCAAAGGCAACCGAAAAAACAGTGATCAAAGGGTGGAGATGTCACAAACCAGGCAACCATCCGCTAAAACTGTAAATTAAAGGGGAAAGAGTGGATGAACAACGGAAAAGTGAGAATCTATGACTTATCAAAAGAATTGAATTTGGATAATAAAGAGCTACTAGCAATTTGCGACCAGCTCGATATTGCGGTTAAAAGCCATAGCAGTACGATTTCCGAAGCGGAAGCTGAACAAATTCGTAGCGCAGCCGAAAAAGTCGCTGCTACGAATTTAGCCTCAAAAAAGGAACAAAGTACAAATGGCCATAAACCAAATTCATCTCAAAACCGTACCAACGCCCATCACAAACAGCAAATTCTAGAAATTCGCAAACCGAAAATATTGATAAACACTACCACCAACTCAACCGATATCTCAGTTGCTACTGACGCTACTGATGCTAATCCTCCGGCACCTCCAAGGCCTTTTGCTACACCAGTTTCATCTATGAATATAAAGCCGGCGGCACCAACTCGACCAGTACCCCGGAATCAATCTGAGACTCCACTTAAACCTAATCCTACCCAACCAGAACAGGTATCTAATCCTGAATCGGTTACAGAAAAGGTGAGAGCGGAAAAATCAGAGAAAATATCTACTCCCAGAGCCAAACCAGAGAAACCGCAAAAACCCCAGTTGGTTTCTCCTCCTGCTAGAGTAGATGGCGCAAAAGCGGCAGAAACACCAGTTTTAGCAACATCAGAAAAACCTCTTCTCAAACGCGATCGCTCACAGCCTGTTGAAGAAGATCCTCAGCCAGTGAGAAGTAAGGTTAATAGACCTTCATCTGATCAAGGTTCACCATCTGCACCACCTAGACCTAGTCGGGCTAATTCAGGAGCGCCGACAAGACCAGAACAACGCAGTGGTAGACCATCCGTTGGCGGTGATATCCAACGGCCTAGACCTGCCCGTCCCAGTGAACCAGCAGCCATTCCCACGGCGACTCCACCCAGACATAATGCAGGTGGCGCGAAAAAAGAAGGATTGGATGAAATACCAGTAGCACCCGATCTTTTGGATTTAAAACGCCCTACACCCCCTCGTTTGAACAAGGGTGGGAAAAAATGGCAAGAAGAAGAAATCATTGACGAAATCAAAGAAAAAGCGAAGGTTGGACCCAAAGGCAAACGGGTCAAACAAATCGTAGAAGATGATTTAGATGAAGATGATTTAGATGAAGACGGTCTAGAAAATTCCGCAGCCACTCAAGTTAGTCTCTCCATTGCCCGTCCTCCCAAACCCAAAGGGACTCGCTCCGGTATGCCAACTGTAGCGGTTGTGGCTGCTCCTACCACTAGAGGTAAAAAATCTAGTTCTTCCCGTGACCACAACAATCGTCGCCAAGAAAATGTAGAGCAAAAACCAGATCGTCCAGCCACACTAGATGTTACTGGTCCATTAACAGTCCAGGAGTTAGCTGAGTCCCTCGTAATTGCCGATACAGAGATTGTCAAAATCCTGTTTATGAAGGGGATGGCTGTCAGCATCACCCAAAATCTGGATATTCCGACGATTACCCTAGTCGCCAAAGAACTAGAAGTAGAAGTCCAAATTGTCGAACGAGAAGCTGAAGCCCGGAAAGTCACGGAAATGATTGACGTGGCTGATTTGGCTCACCTCATTCGTCGTCCCCCAGTTGTCACCATCATGGGTCACGTAGACCACGGTAAAACCACTCTCCTCGACTCTATTCGCAAAACCAAAGTTGCGTCTGGGGAAGCGGGCGGTATTACCCAGCATATCGGCGCATATCATGTTGATATCGTCCATGAAGGTAAACCACAGCAGATTGTTTTCCTCGATACTCCTGGTCACGAGGCTTTCACAGCGATGCGTGCTAGAGGAGCTAGGGTGACAGATATTGCCGTGCTAGTCGTAGCTGCTGATGACGGTGTTCGTCCCCAAACAATTGAAGCTATTAGCCACGCTAAAGCTGCAAACGTTCCCATTGTTGTTGCTATCAACAAGATTGATAAAGAAGGCGCACAGCCAGAACGGGTTAAACAGGAACTTACCAATTACGGTCTCACCGCTGAAGATTGGGGTGGTGAAACAATCATGGTTCCCGTTAGTGCCATTAAGGGCGAAAACCTCGACACCCTCCTAGAAATGATTATGTTGGTGTCGGAAGTAGCCGAACTATCCGCTAATCCAGATCGGGTCGCAAAAGGAACAGTCATTGAGGCTCATTTGGATAAGGCGAAAGGTGCCGTTGCTACCTTGCTGATTCAAAACGGTACTCTCCACGTTGGAGATATGCTGGTCGCTGGTTCAGCCTTCGGTAAAGTCCGGGCTATGGTAAGTGACCGAGGCAAGCGTGTAGATGTTGCTAGTCCATCCTTTGCTGTGGAAGTATTGGGTTTAAGTGATGTCCCTGCTGCTGGTGATGATTTCGAGGTCTATGAAAACGAGAAAGAAGCTCGTTCTGTAGCCAGCGATCGCGCCGACAAACAACGTCAATCCCGCTTGTTGCAAGGTCGTGTCACTCTCACTACCCTGTCAGCACAAGCACAAGAAGGCGAGTTAAAAGAACTCAACCTCATCCTCAAAGGCGACGTACAAGGTTCTGTGGAAGCCATTATCGGCTCTCTGCGCCAAATTCCGCAAAACGAAGTCCAAATTCGGATGCTCCTAGCTACCGCTGGAGAAATCACCGAAACAGACATAGACTTAGCTGCTGCCAGTAACGCTGTGATCATTGGTTTCAACACCACCTACGCCAGTGGAGCTAGACAGGCTGCGGATGAAGCAGGTGTAGATGTTCGAGAATATAACATCATCTACAAACTCTTGGAAGATATCCAAGGTGCTTTGGAAGGTTTACTCGAACCAGAGTTGGTGGAAGAACCCTTGGGACAAACAGAAGTCCGTGCTGTCTTCCCAGTTGGTCGTGGTGCTGTTGCCGGTTGTTATGTTCAATCTGGTAAGCTCGTTCGCAACTGTAAGGTGCGCGTCCGTCGCTATAACAAGGTAGTTTACGAAGGTGTTCTCGATTCCCTCAAACGGATGAAAGAAGATGCCCGTGAAGTCAACGCAGGTTATGAATGTGGTATCGGCATTGATAAGTTCCATGACTGGGTGGAAAATGATATCATTGAATCCTACCAATTGGTAACTAAACGTCGGACTCTGACTATGACTAAGTAGTGACGTGCATCCAGCGTTGAGTGCTGAGTTAATGAGTGTTGAATTGAGACTGTTCCGAGTTCAACACTCAAATAATGTAAACTCAGCACTCCGTTTAAAAGGAGTCAGGAGTCAGGAGTCAGGAGTCAGGAGTCAGAAGAAGAATGAAGAAGAAGGAAGAAATGAAAAAGAAGAAGGAAAAAGAAGAAGGAAAAAGAAGAAGGAAGAAGTAAAAACCTGTTCTAGTCCGAGTTTTATTATCAATTCATGTCTTACCCCCTTGGGTTGCTATAAATTTTAAGAAAATTCTCTGTTTAATTAAAAACAAGTTGTTTTAGAAATTTCTCGCATAAAATTCCGCATTTAGTGATGAATGAGACAGAATTTTCAGGTGTAAAACCATTATCTTGAAAGAAGATTAAACAAAAATTTTCAATTTTAGGTTTGGGTGACTAGATTTACGTGTTCCCCTGGTGTGTGAAATCAATTATCAATCTGAAATCTAAAATCCCAAATTGTCTAATTCTGGAAGTGAAAAATAAGGAATGAGGAATTATGGCTCAATTTCCAACTTCTAGCGATTACGCGCATACTACTGACAGTACAGTCTCTGTCAACGGTGAGCGTAAAGATCACCAATTATCTGCTAATACTCAATTTTGGCATAACCTGAAATACGTGATTTCTGCTAGTTCCGGTTTTCAAAGATGGCAATTAGAATGTAACGCCAAATTACAAAGTTTACGTCTAGATCAACAAGTACAAATGTATTTACGAGAGACTTTAGAAACTTTAGCTTAACCGACAGAAGCCCCACGTCTGACCCGATAGGGCAGCGGGGGATGAATGGCGCGTGAATTGACGACGGTTTTCCGACCAACGCGACAGCAAGGAAGGAAAACATGGAGACAATTCCCAAAATTTGTGTTATGAATTGAATATCTCGGCAAGGCGAGAGAATAGCGATAACCAAGCTAGATACATGATCATTTTTGTTGATTAACCTTGATTTTGCCTTTGGAACGAGGGGTCAGCCTATCGCCTTAACATCAGTCTTGTTGTTCTCGAAGACCAAAAAGCTGTTAACTGGGTAGGAAGCCTATACTTACCCGCAAGGGAAGTGTAGGTAGTTCACCTTATTAACCCTTTGACCGAAAAGACGGGACACAAGCCCCGTCCTTCCGGGACGGCTTTATGTTAAAATTTGGTCATAGTCGCCATAGGGCATTGGGAGACTTTAAACGGACATGGAAGGACGATAAGACCACTTGTGGCTTGTTCTGGCGAAGTGTCAAGTGTTTCCCCGCACCTTCAGGTCGGTGAGTATGTCAAAAATATTTACTCCTTGCTTTCAGCAGGGAAGTTGAGGATAAGATTTCTTATCCTCAATTTTTATGTAGGAGCAATACCTTGTGTATTTCTTGGGTTTCCTTGCGTCAACCCAACCTTGTATCTTAGAGGTATGTTAGAGGATAAAAGTTACTGAACTGTTAAGTTACTTTGTTTTTTTTAATCACAATTTTAGCGGAATAAGTGATAATGATCCGGTATAGTTTGTCATGGGTTTTACAGATGTACATCTGTTACCTTACATTCTTGTGAAAGTACCATCATTAAACACATTATTCACTAAAAAAATGAAAAATCAGGGTTTTCATATTTCTCGTTTATCTTTACAAACCAGCCTGACAGCTTTGTTATTAGTTGCTGGTAGTTCTACCCCCATACTTAGTCAACTTAAAGCTGGCGCTGCTCCAACTTTAACAGCCCAAGTGCCAGCCAATGGCACTGTCATTTACGTTAACTCTGCCACTGGAAAAGATACTGCCGCTAATGGAACTATAGCAGCCCCCTATAAAACCATCACCTTTGCCCTTTCTAAAGCTACAGCCGGGACAGTTGTTCAGGTTGCCCCTGGGAACTATAGTAAAGATAGTGGTGAAACATTCCCTCTTGTCCTCAATTCTGGAGTGACGCTTCAAGGTAATGAGTCTAACAAGGGTGAGGGAATCTTAATTAGCGGTGGTGGTTATTACACTAGTCGCACTTTTGCCAGACAGGATATTACACTGTTAGCGAATAATAGCACTATTATTACAGGTTTAACTTTTACCAACCCGAATTCCCGGGGAACGGCTGTATGGGTAGAATCCAGTAACCCTGTGATCAAAAATAGCACATTTATTAACAGTGTCAGAGAAGGAATTTTTGTGACAGGTACGGGAAATCCCCAAATCGAAAATAACATCTTTTTGAAAAATAAGGGCAATGGAATTTCTGTAACTAAATCTGCCCAAGGTGTGATTCGTGGCAATTTATTTCAGGATACTGGTTTTGGTGTAGCAATTGGTGGTAGTTCTACACCTTTATTAGAAAGTAACAACATTACCCAAAACACAGACGGTCTTTTTATCTCGGAAACTGCCAAACCTATCCTCCGTAAAAATTCCATTCGCGGTAATAAACGGGATGGTATTGTCGCTACTATTAGTGCAGTTCCTGACCTGGGTACAAGTGAAAATCCTGGTGGCAATCTCATCCGTGATAATGCTCGCTATGATTTGAACAATGCTACTAAAGCCGGCAAAATTGTCGCTATTGGTAACGATATTAACGAGAAGCGGATTTTTGGTGCTGTTGATTTTGTCGCGGCTAAAGTGACTACACCTCCCGATAACAATACTGGAAATACTGGAAATACTGGAAACACTGCTTTTAAAGATGTGCAAACAGGTTACTGGGCAAAAGCTTACATTGAAGCTTTAGCTGCCAAAAATATTATCGCTGGTTTTCCAGATGGTAGTTTTAAACCCAATGAACCTGTAACTCGCGCTCAATTTGCTGCTATCATAAATAAGGCTTTTAAACCTTCAGCAACACGCCAAGGGATTACTTTTAAAGATGTTAAAAGCAATTATTGGGCTTATAGCGCCATTCAAACTGCTTCTAGTAGTCCGTTTCTATCTGGTTATCCTGATTTAACTTTTAAACCAGAACAACAAATTCCTAGAGTGCAAGCCTTGGTAGCTTTAGCTAATGGTTTGGGTTTAACTGCGAATGGTCAGACTGTGATTAACTTCTATACTGATGCTAGTCAAATTCCCAGTTATGCAGTTGGTCCAGTAGCAGCAGCAACTTCACGGCAATTAGTTATTAATTATCCCACTGTTAAAGAGCTTGCACCTAAGCGTCAAGCAACTAGAGCGGAAATTGCGGCTTTTGTATATCAAGCCTTGGTTAATGCTGGTCGTGTTCAAGCAATTAATTCTCCATATCTGGTAACTGACAAGTAGGCAGGGGGCAGGGGAATATTTATCTTCCCAGTTGCCTCTTGTCTGTCATTTATTCCTACTGTTTTCCCATTTCCAAAGAAACACCATTAACCCAATTACTCCTAGTTGGATAGCGAAATTAGACGCTGCTTGTTCTATATCGCGTCCTGCTAGGAGTTGAAAAAAGAAAACGAATGCACCAATAAAGCCGGAAGCACCGACACCAATATAAATAAATTGTCTTAACCCCCGATAGGGTGCGGCTACTTCGGCTTTGAGACGTTCATATTGTTGGGGGTTGAGATTTTTTGGAGAATTTTGTTCCATCATCAATAAATTATGTTATAATGTGTGACTGTGTACGCCGATGTGGCTCAGGGGTAGAGCAACTGATTCGTAATCAGTAGGTCGTGAGTTCAAATCTCATCATCGGCTTTAAGTAATATATACTCTAAACGGCTTTGTCATTCGATTCTATAGGTAGGGGTTTAGCAGTGCTGGTGTCAATTTAAGCTATAAATGGCTTATTTGTTTGGCTGACACGCCCGCCTGGAACTTAAGTTCCAGGCTAATAGCCAAAGTTTACTAAAGTAAACTGAAGATTTAGACAATTATTTAGTCATCTTTAGATGACTTTGGCTATTAGACTGGGAATTCATTCCCAGTCGGGCTATGATTTTTACGTTAAGTTGACACTTATGAGCAATGCTAAACCCCTACTACACATTTAGGTTTTTCGCAATCTTGCAAAAATCTATGTCCCAGCCGTACTTTGTATAAATTATAGTCTAGTTGGAGAAATTAAAACTCATTTTACTAAAGCAAATGCAACTTTAGTTTAAACTAATACAAATAATTATTATACTGCCTACTTTATTGACAACATGAATCACACGACACACAACAGTATTGTTAACTTTATCTGGAATATTGCCGACGATGTATTAAGAGATGTCTATGTACGCGGAAAATACAGAGATGTTATTTTGCCCATGACGGTACTGCGGCGTTTAGATTGTTTATTAGAACCTAGTAAAGATCAGGTTATTGAGCTTTATCAGAAATTGGAAACGGGTAATTTTGGACAAAATGCTGTAGCGCAACAACTTCCAAGAATATCAGGTTATGTTTTTTATAATACTTCTGAATTTACCTTTAAAACCTTACTCAAATTCCCCAGCGATATTAAAGCCAATTTTGAAAACTATCTGAATGGTTTTAGCGACAATGTTCAAGAAATAATTGCTAAATTTAAACTGCGAAATCAGATAGAAACATTAACAGAAAGTAATCGGCTTTATTCACTAATTGAAAAGTTTGTTGATAAAGGTATTAACCTCAGTTCCGAACCTGTGAAAAATGAACAAGGTGAAATTGTCCATGAAGGATTAACTAACCTGGGAATGGGTTCGGTATTTGAAGAATTAATTCGCAAATTTAACGAAGAAAACAACGAAGAAGCAGGAGAACACTTTACCCCCCGTGACATTATTCAATTAATGGTCAATTTGATATTTTTACCCATTGAAAATCAAATTCAAGGAGGAACTTATTTAGTATATGATGATGCTTGCGGTTCTGGGGGAATGTTAACAGAATCAGAAGCCTTTATGCAATCTTTGGTAGAAAAATCTGGTAAAAAAGTTGCGATTGAATTATATGGTCAGGAAGTCAACCCGGAAACCTACGCTATCTGTCAATCTGATATGTTAATTAAGGGTCGTGACCCGGATAAAATTCATTATGGTTCAACAATTGCTAATGATAATTTTAGCGATATACAGTTTGATTTTATGTTAGCTAATCCTCCATACGGAAAATCTTGGACTGTTGACCAGGATGCGATATTTGATGGTAAAAAAAAGGAAGTTAAAGACCCCCGTTTTGCTGTCGAACATCCCGGTTTAAAACCAGGAGAAAAGCTGAATCTTTTACCTCGTACCAGTGACGGACAATTGTTATTTTTGGTAAATATGCTTTCTAAAATGAAGCATTCCAGCGCGTTAGGTAGTCGCATAGCTATTGTTCATAATGGTTCGGCTTTGTTTACTGGAGATGCTGGTCAAGGGGAAAGTAATATTAGACGCTGGATTATTGAAAATGATTGGTTAGAATGTATTATTGGCTTACCTTTGAATATGTTTTATAACACGGGTATTGCTACTTATATTTGGGTACTTTCTAACCGTAAACCCGAAAAACGTCAAGGTAAAGTGCAATTAATTGACGCTACGGAATGGTATGGAAAGTTAAGAAAGAATTTGGGTAAGAAAAATTGTGAATTAACTCAAGCCAATATTCAGAAAATTACAGAAACGTTTTTAGCTTTTGCGGAAACTGAAGAATCTAAGATTTTTGATAATGCGGATTTGGGTTATCATAAAATCACTGTTGACCGTCCTTTAAGGTTGAAATTTGAAATTACACCGGAACGGGTAGAAAAGTTTATAGTTGCAAATGGTGGTAATTCTTTTCTTCAAAAAGATAGTGGAAACCAACAGGAAATACCGTTAAATATTAGTGCTGATACTAAACATGGTTTAATTTTGGGAATATTAAAAAAATTGTTTGGTTCTGAACCTCATCAAGATTTTAATGTGGTTAAACAGGATTTAGAAAAAGCCCTAAAAGCAGCATCTATGAAACTTTCTGCTAAGGATTTAAAATTGATTTATGACACATTTACAGAAAAAGACGAAACCGCAGCACCGGTAATTAAGAAAAAAACCAAAGAGGTGATCATTTATGAGTCTGATTCTGAGTTACGTGATACTGAAAATGTGCCGTTAAAGGAAGATATTGAGGAGTATTTTCAGAGGGAAGTTTTACCTCATGTATCTGATGCTTGGATAGATGATGATAAGACGGTGAGGGGTTATGAAATTTCTTTTACCAAGTATTTTTATAAGTTTAAACCGTTGCGGAGTTTGGAGGAAATAGCGGCGGATATTTTGGCTTTGGAAGGGGAAACAGAAGGGGTTTTACGTCAGATTGTTACAGGGGAGGTGGGAGAATGAAAGGTTATTTAAAGTATAAAGATTCAGGTGTACAGTGGTTGGGGGAAATTCCTGAACATTGGGATATTACAAAGATCAAAAGGTTAGTTTCCATCAAAATTGCAGATGGTCCTCATGAAACACCAATATTTTCAGATACAGGTTATCCTTTTATCTCTGCTGAAGCAATTCAAAATAATAAAATAGATTTTAACCGTCGAAGGGGAAATATTAAGGAAGAATTACATACATTTTATTGTAAAAAGTGCAAGCCTAAGCAAGATGATGTTTTAATGTGTAAATCTGGTTCTACAACTGGAAAAGTTGCAATTGTAGATACAGATATTGAATTTAGTATATGGTCTCCTTTAGCTTTAATTCGTTCTAATCAAAAAATTATAATACCTAAATTTTTATTTTATTCAATGCTTGAGCAAAGTTTTCAAGCGCAAGTTCAGTTATCTTGGTCGTTTGGAACACAACCAAATATTGGTATGGGGGTAATTGAAAATCTTTATTTAAGACTCCCTACCATATCCGAACAAAAACAAATTGTATATTTCCTTGACCACAAACTAGAACAGATAAACCACTTTATCAGCAACAAACAACGGCTGATAGAATTACTCAAAGAACAGAAAACCGCCATTATTAACCGTGCTGTTACCAAGGGAATTAACCCCCATGCACCAATGAAACCTTCTGGTATTGAGTGGTTAGGAGAAATACCGGAACATTGGAAACTCAAAAAATTAAAATGGTTTACTAAAACAGAAAGTGGTTCAACTCCCAATTCAGGTCAGCAAAAAAAATATTACGAGAATGGAAATATAAATTGGGTAAGAACTTTAGATTTAAACAATGATGAAATATGGAATACAGAAATAAAAATTACTGAAAAAGCAATTGTAGATACATCTTGTAAAATTGTACCACCAGGTACAGTTATGATTGCCATGTATGGTGGTGATGGAACAATTGGTAAAAATGCCATTTTGAGAGTTTTTGCAGCTACTAATCAAGCTGTATGTTGTATATTACCTAATAGTAATTTTGTACCTGAATTTTTACATAAATATGTTCAATTTTATAGACCTCATTGGATGTTTGATGCCACAGGTTCAAGAAAAGACCCTAATATAAGTCAGGAAATCGTTAGAGAATTGATAGTCTTTTTTCCTCCTATAGAAGAACAAAAAGCAATAGTATCTTTTATTGATGAAAAATCCGAAAAAATTGATCTTGCAATTACCAAAATTGAAAAAGAAATCGAACTAATCAAAGAATACCGCACCACCTTAATTTCCGACGCAGTAACCGGCAAAATAGATGTGAGAATTTAGAATTTAGAATTTAGAATTTAGAAGAATGCAAAATTGAGAATTGAGGAGTAAAATTAAGATGATTAAGAAAGATATACAAGAAAGAACCCTAAACTTTAGTATCAGAATAGTTAAACTTTGTAAATTTCTGCGAGAAAATGGCGGAACAGGATATGATCTGAGTAAACAATTAATACGCTCAGGTACAAGCATAGGAGCAAACGTCGAAGAAGCACAAAACGCAGAAAGTAAAGCTGACTTCATTCATAAAATGTCCATTTCCCTGAAAGAAGCTAGAGAAACAAATTATTGGTTAAAAATATTAATGGCAACCGAGAATAACCTAGAATCAAGATTACTCCCTTTATTAAATGAATCCAATGAACTAATTTGTATTATTCATGCTATAATTAAAAACACTAAATCTCAAAATTAACCCACCAATTATTCCAAGTTCTTCTAAATTATTCCAAATTTTCCTACATTCTAAATTCTTCCAAATTCCAAATTCTAAATTCTAAATTCTAAATTCCCATGGATACCAGCGAAAAAGGCTTAGAAACTCTCATAGAAACAAGCCTACTCAACCAAGCAGGATATATAAAAGGACAATCAAATAATTATGAACCTAACTACTGCATAGATAAAACTCTATTATTACAATTCCTCAATCAAACCCAACCCACCCAAATAGACAAACTAAAAACCAAATTTGGTCAAAAATTTGAACAAAAACTATTTGAACGCATATCCAAGCAAATCAAAGACAAAGGTATTATAGAAGTTCTCCGCAACGGTATCAAAGCCCAAGAAATCACCCTGAATTTATATTATAAATTACCACCATCCCAACTTAACCCCCAAGCTATCCAACTCTACAATCAAAATATTTTTTCTGTTACTCGTCAACTCCATTTTAGTAATGATAAAAAACAGCAATCTTTAGATATAGTAATTTTTATAAACGGTTTACCTCTCATTACCTTAGAACTAAAAAACAACCTCACTAACCAAAATGTGCAAGATGCGATAAAACAATATCAAAATAACCGTAACCCCAAAGAAACCTTATTTAACTTTACCCGTTGTTTAGTCCATTTTGCCGTTGATGATGAATTAGTCTACATGACTACAGAATTAAAGGGACAACAAACTATATTTCTGCCATTTAACAAAGGTCAAAAATCAGAACTACAGTTAATATTTCCTGATAGTGCAGGTAATCCAATTAACCCTAATGGAATCAAAACCGATTATTTATGGAAAGAGATTTTTAGTAAAAAAACCTTGAGTAATATTATTGAAAAATACGCCCAATTGGTAGAAGAAAACCTAACCCCCCAACCCCCTTCCCTACGAGGGAAGGGGGAGAATTTAAAGCCTCTCTCCTCGCAGGAGAGAGGTTTGGAGAGAGGTCAGAAAAAACGTAAATTAATATTTCCTCGTTATCACCAACTTGATTTAGTGCAAAAACTTTTAGAAGCTGCTAAAAACCAAGGAGTAGGACAACATTATTTAATTCAACATTCCGCAGGTTCAGGTAAAAGTAACTCCATTAGTTGGCTGAGTCATCAACTCGTAGAACTCACAGACACCAGCGAAACTAACACCATTTTTGATTCTATTATTGTTGTTACCGACCGCAAAATATTAGATAGACAAATCCGCAATAATATTAAACAATTTGCCCAAGTTAACGGCGTAGTCGAAGCCATTACCGAAGGTAGTAAACAATTACAAAAAGCCTTAGAAAACGGTAAAAAGATTATTATTACCACCGTGTTTAAATTTGCCTATATTGTTAAAGAAATTCAGTCATTAAATAATCAAAAATTTGCCATTATCATTGACGAAGCCCACTCTAGCCAAAGTGGTAGTAGTGCGGCAAAAATGAGCGCGGCTTTAAATAAAGAAACAGGAGAAGAAGAAGAAACCACAGAAGATAAAATTCTCAGAATTATTGCCGAACAAAAACTTTCACCGAATGCGAGTTACTTCGCTTTTACAGCCACACCCAAAAATAAAACTTTAGAAACTTTTGGCATTAAAAATCATGAAGATGGTAAATATCATCCTTTTCATAATTATGCCATGAAACAGGCAATAGAAGAAGAATTTATTTTAGATGTCTTAGAAAATTATACCACATATCAAAGTTATTATAAAATTCAACAAATTATTGCAGATAATCCCCAATTTGATACTAAACGCGCTCAGAAAAAGCTGAAAAAATATGTAGAAGGACATCCGCAAATTATCCGCCAAAAAGCCGAAATCATGATTGATCATTTTTTAGCAGATGTCATAAATACAAATAAAATTAATGGACAAGCCAAAGCAATGGTAGTCACTAATGGTATTATCAGCGCGATTCGTTATAAACTGGCTTTTGATGCCTATTTAAAAGAAATTAACGCCCCTTATCAAACAATTGTCGCTTTTTCTGGGAGTAAAGAAGTTGATGGAAAAGTAGAAGATGAATCTTCCTTAAATGGTTTTCCTAGTCAAGATATTCCCGATGAATTTAACAAATGTGAATATAGATTTTTAATCGTAGCTGACAAATATCAAACGGGATTTGATCAACCTTTATTACATACCATGTATGTAGATAAACCCTTGGCTGATATTAAAGCTGTGCAAACTCTATCCCGCTTAAATCGTGCCTATAAACCCGATAAAAAAGATACTTTTATTTTAGATTTTGTTAACTCAGCAGATGCAATTCAAACAGCTTTTGATCCTTTTTATAAAACAACTATTCTCAGTGAAGAAACTGATATAGATAGATTAAATGATTTGCAAGATAGTCTTGATGGTTTTCAGGTTTATTCAGAAACTCAAGTTAATGTATTAATGACAATTTTTATCAATGGTGCAGAACGTGATCAATTAGATCCCATTTTGGATGAATGTAAACAAACTTTTATCAAAGAATTAGATATAGAATCACAAATACAATTTAAAACCAAAGCTAAATCTTTTGTGAGAAACTATCAATTTTTAGTACAGATACATCCTTTTCGTAACCCCTATTGGGAAAGTCTGAAAACTTTTCTCAAGTTCCTATTAACCAAACTTCCTAACCTCAATGATACAGATTTATCTCAAGGTATTTTAGAAAGTGTGGATATTGACAGTTACCGCATAGAGAGACAAAATACATTAGCTATCCAATTAGAAGGTAGTGGAGAAATAAAACCTGCACCTCCCGAACCTCCTGGAAGCACATATCAACCTAAATTAGATTATTTAATTAATATTATTGAAGACTTTAATAACCGCTTTGGGAATATTTCATGGACAGAAAAAGATCAAGTGCGTAAATTCATATTTGAAGATTTACCCGCAGCAGTTAGCAAAGATGAAGAATATCAAAATGCTAAGAAATATTCAGATCGTCAAAATGCGAGAATTACTTTTAAGAAAAAGCTAGTTGATAAGTTTCAGGAGTTTATTTTTGATCATACAGAAGTTTACCGACAATTTACAGATGATCCTGATTTTCAAACATGGTTAGCTGATACACTGTTTAATAGGGATTATGATCAAGATGCAGGATAAAGAAAACATCAAAATAAGAATTATGGAGAAGTGGTACACCAATTCTAAGCCGCAATTACTATATTTCCAACTCCCTCAAATATCAATTTATTATCTACAATTAATCGGTTTGCTATATCTGGAAACTGTTGATAAAGATAGTTTTTCAATAAATTACTATCACCACCAGTCATCACAACCTGACTATTAGGAAATAATTCCCACCAAGCCTCAATAAAATCCTTTATCCCACTTAATAAAGTGTAAATTACTCCACTTTGAATTGCATCGGATGTATTCATGGCAAAATGTAGTGGCAAAGATGTAATTAAACCAGGTTTTAATAATGGTAATTGTCCGGTTTTTTGTCCTAAACTGGCAAATTGTAACCCTAAACCCGGCAAAATTGCCCCACCAACCAAACATTGATGATTGTCTGCACCTGTAAAAGTCAATGCTGTACCCGCATCAATTACTAATGCGGGAAATCCCCAAGTTATTCCCGCACCCCATACCGCTAAAGCCCGATCAATTCCTAGCGTGGGATACATTCCCCCTAATGGTACATCTTCCAAAGTAATCAGACGCAAATGGGGGTAAATTTGCCAAAGTGCGGTTTGACTGGGAACGACAGAAGCGAGAATCAGAGGGATAGGATCATCTGGGATAATGGGAAGATTGGTAGGTAGAGAAATCGCTGTCAACCAATTATCTAAGGTTGGAGATTCAGCTAATTTTTGAATAACAGATGCAGATAGATGAAATGTGTCCCCAGTTGAGTATAATATCTTATCTATGAACAATGCCCAATGCAGGCGGGAATTACCGACCATTAATACTAAAGAAAGATGCTGTTGCTCTTTTAAGGGCAGATGATTTCTCACACTTTTAATTTTCTCAACTTAGTTATAGGTTTTGTCCTGAAAATATGGCTGGGAAATTTGTGGTAATCTATAGTGTAACTGCCGTACAGGAGTCAGGAGCAGAAATCAAAAAATTCTTTCCCTCGCGTTGCTCCCTACCTCTTCCCTTATTCTCTCAGAAAGCATTAAAATACATGAAGTAAATAGCTTTCACTTTGGTTTGCTTTAAGCAAAAATGGTATATGACTGACGTTCCCGCTGCTCGCATTCGTAATTTCTGTATTATTGCTCACATTGATCACGGGAAATCTACTCTCGCGGATCGTTTACTACAGGCGACTGGGACTGTAGAAGATCGACAGATGAAAGAGCAGTTTCTTGATAACATGGATTTGGAACGGGAGCGCGGCATTACAATTAAGCTGCAAGCTGCCCGGATGAATTATACTGCCAAGGATGGTCAGCAGTATGTTCTTAATTTAATTGATACTCCTGGACACGTAGACTTTTCCTATGAAGTGTCGCGCTCTCTAGTGGCTTGTGAAGGGGCATTATTAGTTGTGGATGCGTCCCAAGGTGTAGAGGCGCAAACTCTCGCAAATGTCTATTTAGCCCTAGAGAATAATCTAGAAATTATCCCAGTTTTAAATAAAATTGATTTACCAGGGGCAGAACCAGAACGAGTAATTGGCGAAATTGAAGAAATTATTGGTTTAGATTGCAGTGGCGCAATTTTGGCTTCAGCGAAGGAGGGAATTGGCATTGCGGAGATCTTAGAAACAATTGTCGAACGAGTTCCCCCACCTGCTGATACTGTAAATGAGAAGCTGCGGGCGTTAATTTTTGATAGTTACTATGATAGTTACCGGGGTGTAATTGTTTACTTCCGGGTCATGGATGGAACTGTGAAAAGAGGCGATCGCATCTACTTAATGGCATCTGGTAAAGAATTTATCATTGATGAATTAGGCATTCTCGTGCCAACACAAAAGCAAGTGGAAGAACTTCATGCTGGGGAAGTAGGATATTTAGGAGCATCAATTAGAGCCGTAGCTGATGCCAGAGTAGGAGATACCATTACCCTATGCAAAAACAAAGCCACTGAAGCCTTGCCTGGTTACGCAGAAGCAAATCCCATGGTATTTTGTGGGATGTTCCCCATAGACGCAGATCAGTTTGAAGACCTGCGAGAAGCTTTAGAAAAACTGGAACTCAATGATGCTGCATTAAAATATGAGCCAGAAACCTCTAGTGCTATGGGTTTTGGTTTCCGTTGCGGGTTTTTGGGATTACTGCACATGGAAATCGTCCAAGAACGTTTAGAACGCGAGTATAACCTAGATTTAATCATTACCGCACCATCGGTAGTTTACAAAGTTGTCACCAACAAAGGTGAAGAACTGTACATTGATAATCCTAGTCGCTTACCTGAACCGAATGAACGGGACAGAATCGAAGAACCCTATGTCAAAGTCGAAATGATTACTCCAGAAACCTACGTCGGTTCTTTAATGGAGTTGTCGCAAAATCGCCGGGGGATTTTCAAAGATATGAAATATCTCACCCAAGGACGGACTACACTAACTTATGAGTTACCCCTAGCGGAAGTTGTTACTGACTTTTTTGATCAAATGAAATCCCGTTCTCGCGGTTACGCCAGTATGGAATATCATCTGATTGGCTACCGGGAAAATCCTTTGGTGAAATTGGATATTCTGATTAATGGTGATCCAGTGGATTCCTTAGCGATGATTGTCCACAGAGATAAAGCCTACAATGTCGGTAGAGCTATGGCGGAAAAACTCAAAGAACTAATTCCCCGTCATCAATTCAAAGTCCCCATTCAAGCTTCTATTGGCTCAAAAGTTATTGCCAGTGAAAGTATATCAGCGATGCGGAAAGATGTCTTGGCTAAATGCTATGGTGGCGACATCAGCCGGAAGAAGAAACTGTTGAAAAAGCAAGCCAAAGGTAAAAAACGGATGAAGTCTATAGGTACGGTGGATGTACCCCAGGAGGCTTTTATGGCTGTGTTGCGGTTAGATAAGAGCTAATTCCCAGATTTTTGGTTTATTGCTAAAAACTCGTCTGTATGCAATCGTGAGGGAAATTACAGGCGAGTTTATTGTGAAAATCAGGCAAAAAATGGGTAATACAGCAGATTTCGCTCTAATGAGGTACAAACTTGAATTATGAAACCCTTGTAGTGCGGGCATCTTGCCCGCTACTGTAGGTAAGCAGAGGATCTTCTCGTCACTAATTAACTAATAGCAAGATAGTTCTTCCTTATCAATCTCATGATAACATTTTTAAAATTGTTTGTCAATACAATAAAATCACTTTTTTCCCGTTGGCGTTTTTGCGTTTTTTAGCGAAACATTATGGGGTGATGATGTAAGGAAGGAGGAAGGAGGAAGCCAGGGAGAGAAGCCAGGGATATAGCTAAAGTCGGTTAAAACCGACTGGGGGGTTCAAAAATTATTGGAGATGTCTATTGAATTTACGTTTTGTCCAAACACCAATACCAAAAAGAACTGTACTACTTAATACTGGTAAAGCATCAGTTTCCCAAGGAACGGACTGAATTGTGGCATTACTTAGGGTGAGAGTTGATGGACCTGTTGAATCCCCAGTATCAACAACTCCAATACCGATGTTATAATTTCCCGCAGAAGTGAAGGTATAGCTATAAAGACTATTATCCGTTAAGGTTTGAACATTATTGTTAATCGTTACAAAAGCTTGATCTGTATCTGCACTTGTGAAATTCCAGTTGAAGCTAAACACATCTCCAGCATTGATATTATTAAAGGTACTTTTAATGGCTGAACCATATTGATTGTCTGGAATAGCAGTTGCAAAATTGGTCGCATTGATACCCAAAAATTGCTCTAAACTACCAGCACCACCACCAGTATCAACGGTATTTGTTGTACCTGATTGAATAACTGTGTTGTTACTACTAACATCTCCAATGGAGCTAAAGGTGTTTAAATTAACTAAGTTAATAGAGTAAGCAGGAGTACTACTTGCACACCTATAGCATAGCCAGATGTATCATAATTGCCCACTAATGTGGGTGCAAATACTCCCTGATAGGTGTTGAGGGTGTCTGCATGAAAAACAATCTCCGACAAATAATGTAGAGACGTTCCATGGAACGTCTTTAAATCTGTAACGGGAATATTAACCTCTAACTCCCAATTTCCCCCTAATGCTGCATTTCCCGTTTTTGTTGCTGACGCACTAATGGTTGCGTTAGTAATCTCATGTAACTTTCTAATAAATTCTTCCCCAGCATCCCCCGCAGCGACGTTACAACCATAGAGTAAAATGTTCTCGCTTTGCCAATGCTGCAACAATTCAGCATATTTACTGATATTTTCTAAATTCAGTTGACTATTTCCTAAATACAAACATCCTGGAGAACCGTGGGAAAGGATGTGAATAGTGGTTATTTGAGTATGCTGTCGTAAAAATTCCGTAATTTCCTCAATTCCGTTTTGATTTGGGGAAAGAATAACCGTTTTTACTCCTGCTATAACTCCTGTCTGTAGGGTTTGGTAGTCGGAAACAGAAGAATCAATAAAGACAACAGTTGTCGCAGTTTGACTGAGAAAAGAATTGTTTAACATACCTTTGGGGGTTAAAGTCCCCTGCTTCTACAAGCAGCGGGTTTTGCGTCGGGGTAAAATCCCCGTTGCAAAACGTAATTCTAAATTCTAAATTCTAAATTCTGCATTCTTTTAACATATTTTTTATTTCCGCACCTGATAACGAAGTGTAGTTTCCTATTGCATTAAGTAAGGGTTTAGCAATGCTCATTGGTGTCAACTTAACGTAAATTGATGTCCCTTCAAGCCAGCCAGGGAATAAATTCCCTGTCTAAAAGCTAAAGTCGGTTAAAACCGACTATTTCAGCATAAATAGGATAATTTTTGATTTTGAGTTAACCAGAGTGCGTTTTAACGCACTTGAGCTTTTAGACCGGAACTTAAGTTCCGGGCGGGAATGTTGCAGCCAAACAAACAAGCTACTTGTACTGAGCTTACCAAAGTATCCCTCGCCTAATTTGACACCAATAAAGCTCTTGCTTTACCCCTATCAAATCTTTACCAATTCTAATCTAGATATGCTTAAACAGCAATGATATACTCATAGATTTTACTTGTATATTGATCTTACACAAATATTACTAACAGGATTTTAAGAGAGCGATTCCTAGGTCGCGCTTTGCTATCGCTACATTCCGTCACTAACTACTATACTGTACTCTCTCGCAAATAAGCCGCGAGCAGTATTCCTAAGAGTTTTCGAGAATTTTTAATTTCTAATGCCCTTTTCCCTGCTATAAATATAGTTTTTATATATTTTAATTTTTTGTCAATCATCGGGGAGTCAAGTCAATGAAGATATTAGTGCTGAGTTGGGAATTTCCACCGAGGATAGTTGGGGGAATTGCTCGTCACGTTGCTGAGTTGTACCCGGAACTAATAAAGTTAGGCCATGACATCCACCTAATTACGCCAGAATTTGGTCCAGCATCCTTGTATGAAGTCGTGGAAGGCATTCATATCCACCGTGTCCCAGTAGCTCCTAGTAACGATTTTTTCCACTGGGTGGTGAACTTAAATGAGAGTATGGGAGAACATGGCGGCAGGTTATTAAGGGAAAAAGGTCCATTTGATCTGATTCATGCCCATGATTGGTTAGTTGGGGATGCAGCGATCGCTCTCAAGCATACCTTTAAAATTCCCCTAATTGCCACAATTCACGCCACAGAACATGGACGCTATAACGGTATTCACAATGATACCCAAAACTATATTCATGATAAAGAATATACACTAGCTGATAATGCTTGGCGGGTCATCGTTTGTAGTGAATATATGCGTCGGGAAATGATCGGAACACTATATATTCCTAGTGATAAAATTGACGTAATTCATAACGGTATTCGCGCAGAAAAGAAAATACATCACAAAGATTTTCATGCTCAAGATTTTCGGCGACGATTTGCCGCAGATGATGAAAAAATTGTCTATTATCTTGGTCGCATGACCTATGAAAAAGGCGTACCTATATTACTTAATGCCGCTCCCAAGGTGCTGTGGGAAATGGGAAATAATGTTAAATTTGTCATAATTGGTGGTGGTAATACTGACCATCTTAAACGTCAAGCTTGGGATTTGGGAATTTGGCACAAGTGTTACTTTACTGGATTCCTGGCTGATGAATACTTAGATAAATTTCAAACCATCGCTGACTGTGCAGTTTTTCCCAGTCTTTATGAACCCTTTGGGATAGTTGCTTTAGAAAGTTTTGCCTCCCGCGTACCAGTCATAGTTTCCGATACTGGTGGTTTTCCTGAAGTAGTTCAACATACAAAAACGGGAATTACCACCTGGGTAAACAACTCGGACTCTGTGGCTTGGGGAATATTAGAAGTGCTGAAAAACCCAGATTATTGTCAATGGTTGGTAAATAATGCTTATGCAGATTTAGAGAAAAGATTTAGCTGGCCAAAATTAGGTAAACAAACAGAAATGGTTTATGAAAGAGTAGTAGAAGAACGAGCAGAAATTGTCTGGTAAAGAGAATTAAAGATTACTCTGATTATTGTCCGTAAAAAAACAGTACAAACCCTGTACGCTAGGAATTTAGCCCTGAGAAATGCGAAAGTTAGAAATGATTGCTGTTTGCTTGACAAGATTATAATATGATAAAGGCATTCCTAAGTACATCCAGGCGTTTGCAGAATGCAAAAAACAGCTTGTTGAAGATGGTAAACCGCATCCTAGATCGTTTAACAGCCAAGTTAAAACGGTTCTTTGAGGATATCATTGCCGATAGCCAGATTCCCACCTCTGAACCAGCTTATAAACTCCCTAAATTAGCTGGACCTGTTCATAATTTAGGTGGTGGCGGTCCTGATGTTGATGACGCTATTCAGTGGATGATTAATCAAGTCAGGGGTGGTAGTAACAGCAATACTAAAGTTAATGTTTTAGTAATTCGTGCTGCTGGTAACGATGATTATAATCAGCTAATTTATAGTATGAGAGGTGTCAAATATGTAGAAACTCTCATCATTCGTAATCGTCAAGAAGCAAACCGAACCGATATTTTTGATAAAGTCAGAAATGCTGGCGTAATTTTCTTTGCTGGTGGTGATCAATGTGAATATATTCGCCACTGGAAAAACACTAAGCTAGAAGTTGCTATTAAGTCGGTTTATGATCAAGGTGGTGCTATTGGTGGTACAAGTGCCGGAGCGATGATTCAAAGTGAATATGTTTATGATTCTTGTGCTTGTGAAGATAGTATTGAAACTCACGAAGCCCTTGATGATCCCTACGGGAATATTACCTTTACCTATAACTTTTTCCAGTGGAAATATCTGCGAGGAACTATCATTGATACCCATTTCGATGAACGCAAAAGAATGGGGAGAATTATGGTTTTTATTGCTAGGCAAATTCAAGATGGTGTATCTGCAAAAGCGTTAGGGATAGCAATTAGTGAACAAACATCTTTACTAGTTGATAAATATGGTATTGCTAAAGTTACGGGTAAAGGTTCAGCATATTTTGTCTTAGGAGATCATCCTCCAGAAACTTGTAAAAAGGGAACTCCTCTCACATATCACGACTACAAAATTTGGCGAGTTCCTAGAGGTGACACTTTCGATTTAAATAAATTACCGTCACGGGGTTATTATCTCAGAAGTGTGAAGCGCGGAAGGTTTGACTCCGATCCTTATTAATAGCATTTGTCTACACAAATTAGCCTCACTAGCCCACTCAGGTGGGCTTTATTGCTAAGGGTGCTATCTTTGTTTCGCGCAAAGACGCTAAGGATCAAAGACGCAAAGAAGGAAAATAAGGGCTTATAGAGAAGGGTGAACTAATCATAATTCGCTGACTATGCGAGGAAATTGTTCATCTGCATAAAGACGTACCACAATTTAAGCCGCCTCATTTTTTTGAATTGCTGTTTCAATTTCTTCTAGATGTGCATTTGCATAAGCCCAAGCATTCACTAAATCAGCAGCAGTTAAATGAGGATAATCATCTAAAATTTGTGCTTCACTAATTCCTAAACATATTGAGACTCAGAAAAGATCAGTAAATCTAACGTTGTTTAACAACCTTATTTTAATATAGATTGATTTTAAAGACTTCTTAAAGACTTTTTAAAGACTTCTTAAAGACTTTTTAAAGACTATTTTAAGACTATTTTAAGCACCCCTCAAGAAATAGACCCAAAAAATGAGGGTCTGTTGGTAATGTTCACCTATGTTCCCTTTGGAATTTAATTAAGGTATCCCTATGAAACGTATTTCTTTAATCTCTGCTCTTTTAGTAAGTAGGCCGGCGTTAAAGAATCAATCTATGTAACGAAATATAAATTAACGAATACCTTATAAATAGGGTGTTTCACGGTTTTTACAAAACTAAACATATATCGATTTTATTGGGCCGACTTACTTAGCGGTTCTTTCTTATTCGCACCTGTGGCCAAGGCTGAACAAACCTTGAATCTAGACTTCACTGGTGTTGCTCAGGCTAACTGCTTGTTCACCAACATCGAATCAGGTCTAATTGTTGCTAAGGGTGTAGATATTGGAACCATTGGTTCTAATAGCAACGCGGCACTAGCTGCTGTTGCTGGTGTTACTCCCCAAAAAGCGGGTTTTACTGCTGAGTGTAACTCCCAGACGGCCTTCTTTGTAGATACACCTGTTGCTGCTGCTTCTAACCCTGCTTTTCAAGCAGTTAGTACAAAATCAGTTCTAGCTGATGCTGGTGCTGGTGGTGCCACAATTGAAGCTTACACAGCATCGCCTGCTGGTGGTTCTGTAACAAGTGACCAATTCCTTCCCGTTGCCGCCGCTGCATCTACAGACATGACGGTTGATATGAATGTTCAATCTGCTTCTGGTGTTCCTGTAGGTATCTACAAATATACAATTCTAGTAAGCGCTGTTGCTCAATAGTGATATTGGAGTTGATTTCCAGCATCAGAAATAGGTAACAGATATCTACTGAAAATTAACTGGGCGTTATCCGAAAGCCAGATAGAGATGCTCCATAGAACGTCTCTATCTGGTTAAAAATGCTTATTTAAGAGATTTTAGAAATCCCTGATCCGATATCTTAAAAAGATGTCGCCTTGCTTAAATATATTTGTCAATTATACTTGGCACGGTCTTCGTACTGCTGAAATGATAAAAGACCATCTGAGAGGATGTTTGAAAAGTGGTATTCCGTAATTTTCATCACATTGCTACCCCCCTTAGTCCCCCTTGTAAAGGGGGGAAACAATAAAAATCCAGTTCCCTCCCCTTTACAAGGGGAGGGTTAGGGTGGGGTAAAAAATATTTGATACATCAACCATAACTTTTCAAACACCCTCTGATTTAAATAATAAGACTATGTTTACTATTCAACCTTCCTACTTGCAAAGTCTCCTAAATGTTGGTATCCGTGTCCTGGCTTGGGGAAGTTTTATCGGAGTTCCTCTAGTGCTATCTGGACAAGCTGCTCAAGCACAATCCTTAAATTTGATTCCTGGTATTGTGGAACTGGAGACCGAACGTGGTCAGGGAAAAGGTGTATTTACCATCAGAAATGTTAGCACCACTTCCCCTGTGCGCGCTCGACTCTATGCCGAACCCTTTTCCTATACGGATTTAGGATTACGTCCAGAACCTAACAGCAAAGCCGACCTGACACCCTATCTGGTGTTTTCTCCTCGTGAGTTAACACTTAATCCAGGACAATCCAGACAGGTGCGACTTGTGACTCGTATTCCCGAAAAGATAACTGATAAAGAGTATCGGGCAGTTGTGTATGTTGAATCCTTGACTGAGTCCCCTACTAATCCCAATGTACCTAAGAATGTCGCGGTTTCCCAAATGGGACTTGTTACTAGAATTGGGGCAACGGTTTATGCTCGTCAAGGTAAGGTTGCTCCTAGTCTAAAGGTTATGGGGGCTAACTATGATCCTAAACAAAGACAAATATTGCTGAATGTAGAAAATACTGGTAACGGCTCGACTCGTCCCCATATTGAATGGACACTGAAACAGGGAGATAAGGAAGTTGTGAGCCGAGTCAATGGACCTGCTTCAATAGTATCGGAAAGTAGTCGTAAATTCCCGATTAATTATCCAGCCAAGAATGAAAAACCTTTGTCGGCTGGTACCTATAATCTGTCTGGAAAACTTGTTTGGGTAAATAAAGGTTGGGCGCTAAATTCCGAGACCAATCAAAATGTTGTTCCTTTTAATTTTTCCTTGACGGTACCTGGTAAATAATCCCTGGGGTGTAAATTCAAAATGGGCGGTTAGAAACTGCGTCTACACAGGCAAAACCCTTGATTCTTCCGAAGTTTAGATTTTCCATGACCTCGTGAAAGTCCATCTCTCAATAATGTTGAATGTAAAAAGCGGTTTTCATCCAGTTTTAGATGGACATTGGGTTAAAAGTTTTTAGATTTTACTCGGCTTGTACATCTGTTTTCGCCTTAGTATTAATTTCTGCTCCTGCCGTATTTGGAAAAACTCCAGGTCAGTCTCCTACAACGGAAGAGGTTAAAAAGTTCAGTGAAACGGTAGAGTTTTTACGGATTACAGATATAGAAAAATCAACCCAATCTCAACCTACTATAAACTTTATCCAGGCGGTGGATTTAGAACAAGCAAAACCAGTCTCAAGAAAATTTGATGATCAATTCCCCATTAATGAGCAAAAAATTGAGTTTTTACCGGTAACAGATATAGAAAAGCCGATTCCACCAAAAACCTCTAATAAACCACTAAATATTACTCAGTCTCCCCCGTCTGCCAACTCATTAATTCCTCCCATTGACCCTAAAAGTGTTACTGCTCAATGGGGCATTTTGCCAATTGGGATTTTAGTAGATGGCCGTGGGGTTGTCAAAAGTGCCTTGGTACGGGGGACTGAAGATGGTTCTCAGGCAATTCAATTTGATGATTGGCTTGTTCCTTATGAGGTAATAATTAAGGCATTGAATATTCGGGTGACTAATTTGCCTAATGGTCAGGTACAATTGCGATCGCCGACAGTCGTATTCGACCTTGATCTTAGTCGTCTCAGACTCGACCCCGAAATAGGCGCTGTTCTATCTATCCGTGATGTTAAAGACTGGTTTGGCATTACTCCAGAATTTGACATCGATAATTATGCTATCCAAATCAAATATCCTCGCACCAACCAATCAGTCCTCAGCAAGGCCACCGTTGAGCCACCCATTGACCTCACTAATATTCCCTATATTTTTGCCCCTTCATTCACTGTCACCACCATAAATAATCAACAATCTGCCCAAAGTTTCCGTTCCCGTGCCACTCAAAATCGAACAGTTACTAGTAGCGGTAGCTTATTGGGAGGAGCATGGCTTCTCAGTCTCAATGAAACTCAAACCGAAAATGACAACAGTTGGAGATTGGGTTCAGCCAGCTATACTCTCCAAAAAGACTCTACAGACCTATTTGTAGGCTCACAATCCCCCTTTTGGCGTAGCACCAGTCCCAATCCCTTTTGGGGTGTAACCC
>NZ_VIKZ01000028.1:0-55077 GCF_009711985.1 Dolichospermum sp. UHCC 0260
GGAGGTACTCCCACGTGGTAACGCTCTCTAATAGAGTTATTAGTGGTGGACGCGACCAAGAATCCAGCGGCTTCGCTTGGTGGTCTGGCAACGCCCGTTTAATCAATTTATCTGGTAAACTACTTGGCGCTCACGTAGCCCATGCTGGTTTAATCGTCTTCTGGGCTGGAGCAATGACTTTGTTTGAAGTCTCTCACTTCGTCCCAGAGAAGCCTATGTATGAACAAGGCTTGATTCTGCTTCCTCACCTCGCCACACTGGGTTGGGGCGTTGGTCCAGGTGGTGAAGTTTTTGATACATTCCCCTACTTCGTTGTCGGTGTACTTCACCTGATTTCCTCCGCAGTTCTAGGCTTTGGCGGTATTTATCATGCCGTTCGTGGTCCTGAAACCCTAGAAGAATACTCTGCCTTCTTTGGTTATGACTGGAAAGACAAGAACAAAATGACCAACATCATCGGCTTCCACCTGATCATCTTAGGATGTGGTGCGTTGTTGTTGGTGCTGAAGGCTATGTTCTTTGGTGGAGTTTATGATACATGGGCTCCAGGTGGTGGTGATGTGCGTGTGATTACTAATCCCACACTCAACCCCGCTGTTATCTTTGGCTATTTAATTAAAGCTCCCTTCGGTGGCGAAGGCTGGATTATTAGCGTTGATAACATGGAAGATATTATCGGCGGTCACATCTGGATTGCTTTCACTTGTATTGCCGGTGGTATTTGGCACATCTTCACAAAGCCTTTTGCTTGGTCACGTCGGGCCTCCATTTGGTCTGGTGAAGCTTACCTATCTTATAGTTTAGGTGCGCTTTCTTTGATGGGGTTCATTGCCTCTGTCATGGTGTGGTTTAATAACACCGCTTACCCTAGCGAATTCTATGGTCCTACGGCTGCGGAAGCTTCACAAGCTCAAGCCTTAACCTTCTTGATTCGTGACCAACGCTTGGGTGCTAACGTCGGTTCTGCCCAAGGGCCTACAGGTCTAGGTAAATACCTCATGCGCTCTCCATCTGGTGAAATCATCTTCGGTGGTGAAACCATGCGCTTCTGGGATTTTCGTGGTCCTTGGTTAGAGCCTCTTCGTGGCCCCAACGGTCTTGATTTGGAAAAAATCAAGAATGATATTCAGCCTTGGCAAGCTCGCCGTGCTGCTGAATACATGACTCACGCGCCTTTGGGTTCTTTGAACTCTGTGGGTGGTGTGGCTACAGAAATTAACTCCTTTAACTATGTGTCTCCTCGCGCTTGGTTGGCGACTTCACACTTCGTTTTAGGATTCTTCTTCCTGATTGGTCACTTGTGGCACGCAGGCCGCGCCCGGGCTGCTGCTGGTGGTTTTGAGAAGGGTATTAACCGTGAAACAGAACCAGTAATGTTTATGCCTGACCTCGACTAGGTTGTTTTTAGCTTAATTTCATTACTGAGAATATAATGCTTTTGATAGCTCTTGCCTCACCGCAAGGGCTTTTTTTGTGGTTTTCTGTGTAAGTTCACACATTAAGCTTTATTAAGTAAGAGTAAAAATTTAAAATAAATTTTGCACAGGTACTTACAATAATTAAACATTGCTGCTAATATATAATGTAACAAATCAATCTTACTCAGGGTTAAGCAATGAATAAGCTAAAGTTCGGCACATCTGTATTAACAGTTGCTGCTGGTTTGGTAATGGGGACATCAATAAATCAAGTTGTTATAGCTGAGGAAGTTGTTGTAGAACCAATTACTCAGCCAGTAGTTACAAATGAAGTTATTGCCACATCAATCACTCCTGAAAAAACTGAAACTCATCCTCAACCAGGAACTTTCAGTTATAGTGCTGGTGATTTACTGGCAAAAAGACCACTGGATTTAGATATATTTTGCAAAAGTTATCCTTTAAATTCTCGCTGTACTGAGCGTTCTACTCCATCAAAACCACAGGGGGGAGAGTCAAAACCTACTCAAGAATCTAAACCTAGCGAAGAAATGAGCCAAACTTCTGTAAAAACTAGAGGTTGGGCAATTACACCTGAAATTAGTACATTAGGTGTTGGTGCAACAGTCACTAAGTCCATAACACCTAATGTCAATGCTAAATTAGGCATTAATGGCTTAGGTATAAGTAGAGATATTAGCTTGTCCGATGTTGATTATAAAGCTAACCTCAACCTATTTAATGTGTCTACCCTCGCTGACTACCATCCCTGGAAAAATGGCGGTTTCCGTTTGACTGGAGGCTTAGTATTTCAGGACAATAATATAGAAGGAACTGGAAAACCCAAGAATGGTGTGACTATTAATATCAATGGCAAAGACTATAATAGCAAAACTGTGCTTACATCATTGAACGCTAAAGTTTCCTTTGAAAATAGTGTAGCACCATATATTGGACTGGGTTGGGGTAATGCTGTGAAGCCTGGTAAACGTTGGGGATTTTCGGCAAATTTAGGGGCAATGTTTTCTGGCTCCCCAAAGGTATCATTAACACCTGGGTTTGGTCCAGATGCAACGGATGCTATAAAAGCGGAAATTAATAGTAACATCGAAGCAGAAAGGAAAAAACAAGAAAGTGATCTGAATTGGTTGAATATTTATCCTGTTTTTTCTCTTGGTATTTCTTACCAATTCTAGTTGACAATTTGGGGTGTGTCAGATGTTGGAAATATATTCATTATTACTGAGTTATCGAGTCTGACGCACCCTAAAAAAATATTTAGTATCACATTTGCGTAAATCCTAGTTTTAACTTTCCTCTCTACCAGTTACTATATTAAATTAACTTGTATTTTATTCTTAGATATACAAATGATCATCACCAAACATCGCGCTGATAGAGTTACAGCACTTCCCGGTGTTATGAGGTACATATCTAGCGGGCAAGATGCCCGCACTACAAGAGTTTCATGATTCAACTTTGTACCTCATAAGAGCGGAAACCGCTGTATAACATCAGTTGGCAACAATTTGAGAATCTGCTGCAAGATTTGGGAGAAAATCGGGCGGCTAGAGTGGCTTATGATGATGAAACTTTGGAAATTATGACACCTTTACCAGAACAGGAATATTATACAAAAATTCACACTATCATGTGAAACGTCTCCCAATATCTCTGCTAACCTACTGCACCCCCCAACTTTGGCTCTGACAGTAAAAATAAGGTGTATAGGTCTAGATTGCATTGCGCTGTGGATGGTTTCGTAATTTTTCTGATTGTCCGATACCTCGTAAGTAGACGACCTATATTTATCAATGCAAGATTTTGTTATTCTGTCAATGAGTAACTCCTAATATCTTGACATTTTTTGCTTTTACTCCAATATCAGAAGTGTTGAATCCTCCAATAAAACTTGACAATGTTTGGGTTTTAGCCAGGTAAAATCCCTTGTCTATTGAGAATAGAGTCATTAACTGCTCAAATTTGGTATCATCAATGCCAATGCACAACTTGGACAATATCATCAAAATCCTAACATTCAACACTTCTGGATTTAATCAAGATGTAGCTAAAAATCGAATCTTAAAAACAAACCCTGCCCATCTAGACAAGGTTCTGTTTTAGGTTTATGATTTTTGTAAAGCAACTGGAGGTAAAACCTGATTTAATTTACCACTACGATAACCTTCTAAATCCAAAGTTATATAAATAAATCCCCAGTTTTGAAATACAGATACTAGACTTGGTAAATCTGTCATGGTAACAAAATCTTTAATTTGATCTGGTGATAATTCAATTCTGGCTGTATCACCTTCGGAACGAACCCGTAAATTTTGCCAACCTAAATTTCGCAAATAAATTTCGGCTCTTCCTACTCGCTGTAATTTGGCTATGGTAATTTCTTCACCATAGGGAAAGCGCGAACTTAAACAGGGTTGCGCCGGTTTATCCCACCAAGGTAAACCTAATTGTTGGGAAATTTGCCGAACTTCGGCTTTTGTTACGCCAATTTCTGCTAAAGGCGATCGCGCACCTCTTTCTTTTGCAGCTTGAATTCCGGGACGATAATCATGTAAATCATCGGCATTTACACCATCCACCACATAAGGATAACCCAATTCTAAAGCCAAAGGTTTGAGGGTGTCGTGTAATTCGCTTTTACAAAAATAACAACGATTGACTGGATTAGATGTGTAATTGGGATTGTCCATTTCCTGTGTTTGGACAATTCTATGAGATATTCCGATAGTTGCGGCTTGAATTTTTGCGTCTTCTAATTCTTCTGGTAATAAAGAAGGAGAAACCGCAGTTACAGCCAAAGCGCGATCGCCTAACACATCATAAGCAATCTTAGCTACTAATGTACTGTCAACTCCGCCAGAATAGGCTATTAAAGCCTGCTCCATTTCTGTAAAGAACTCTTTTAACTGCTCTAGTTTTTCTGTCCAACTCATCTTCCTAAAACCCCATAATGCCTAACCACTCCTATTTTAGTCATTAGTTGTTATTAGATCACTAATGTTTTCGAGAATTTCTCGCCCCATACGTCAACTACGGATTATAATATTCTTCATAATCTATTCTTTACTTGCTACTGAGTGAATTACAAAGATGAGATGAAATGTTATAAACTTCGCTAATTTTTATTGAAAACTATGAGAGTTAAACGGCTACAAATGCAATCTTTTCGCGGAATTGGTGATTTAACAATAGATTTTGATAAAAAAGAACCAACCGTTTTTATTGGTATTAATGGTGTAGGTATTTTACTTTTCGTTACATATTACTCTTCGAGAAGCCTCTCCGCGTCTACGGTTTTTTTCCGTTCACCTACTTATGATTCCTGCTATTATTCCTAAGTGATCTAAGTTTTTACTCTCAAATTCTTCTTTTTGGTAATTCATATTTTTTGGTATTTTGATTTCATTCAGACTCATTTTCTCATTTTTTCTTCTGAATTTATTGTTAATACCTTATTAATTTCAATTTGTTGGCAATTTTTATATTACTGTCTATATTTATTGCCAATTTAGTTATGTGTTTATATTTAAGCTGTTTCTGTTACTTGTTACACTTGCATCTGTACTACAAAATGAAGTGCGGAATGTGGGGTATAAGCTTTTTATATGCAGATTTATAAAAAATTAGTATTAATTTTTGACAATGCAGTAGGATAGTATCATGGGATTAGCTGTAACTTAACGTACCTGTTCACAAACTGTCACAATAGTTGTTACCAGCAATACACAATATTTGGTATACTTACCCGTACTAATGTCATTTTTTAGTTAGGGAATAGGTAATAGGCAAATGGAAAGATCAGTCATGAGTAAGTATTCTTTCCACTTACCTCTTCCCCAATCACCAATTATCCACTACCTCTTTCCTTAACTACTACATGAATCTAAATCAAGTTAAATCCATCCCCAAATGGACACAATTACCATCTCCATCTATATTTTGTGCAGAAGTATCTATGCAATTGAGTATAGATACATCCGTTGCCCAATTACAACAGCAGGTAGAATATTTACAAATCCAATTGGAGTCAGAAAGACAGGAACATCTTCAAAAAATCCAGCAAATTCAGAAATTTCAGACGTTACTTCAACATATTACTGAACACATCCGCGATAGTCTAGATGATCGGAAGATATTAACAATTATTACTCAAGAATTAGTTGATTTATTACAACTTAATCGCTGTCAAATTGAACTTTATAATCCCTGTTTAACTTCTGCCACAGTTACCTATGAATATAGTGTTGTTTTACCCCATTTTCAAGACTTAACCACAGTAATTGCTGATTTTCCTCAAATTTATCAATCTCTATTGCAAAAACAAATTTGGCAATCTATAGAAATTGTCCCAGGACATTATTCTGGATTACAGATGATGAATCAATTAGCTTGTCCAATTTTTGATCATCGAGGTATTTTGGGTAATATTTGGCTAATTTGGCACACAGAGGCAAAATTTGGAGAACAAGAAATATCCTTTTTGCAGCAAATAGCTAATAAATGTGCGATCGCAATTCGTCAATCTCGACTACAGGCAAAAACCAAAGCGCAGATTCAGGAAATAGAAAAACAAGAACGGCAAAAAAATGAATTTCTCAAACAGCTTTCCCAAGAGTTACGCACACCGATTACTAATATTAATCTTGCTGTACAAACATTAGAAAGTCTGATGACACCAACGGGAATTTTAGATATAGAAATAGGATCTCAACTATTACAAATTCTCCATCATGAATGTGGACGAGAAAATAAATTACTTAACGATCTTCTCAGCTTTGCATATCTGAAAACCCATTCGGAATCTCCTACTTTAATTACTATTGATTTTCCAACTTGGTTATCTCCCATTATTGAATCTTTTCGAGATGTTACCAATTGTCAGCAACAACAGTTACACCTGGATATCTCCACAGAAATTCCCCCTTTCTCCACAGATATCACTGATTTAGAAAAAATTATTACCTTGCTACTCAACCAAGCTTGTCAATGCGCTCCCGCAGGTGAATCAATTACAGTTACCGCCGATTTAAATGCAGCCACGGTAGAATTAAAAATCAGTATTTCTGGTGTGGAAATTCCTCACCATGAACTATCACAAGTCTTTCAGCCATTTTACCGCATTCCCAAACATTCCTCATGGCAAGCACAGAACACTGGCTTAGAATTAATCTTGGTAGAGACAATGGTACAGCGTTTGCATGGATTAATTCATGTTGCAAGTGCAAATAATCGCATCACGTTTATCATGCAATTTCCCCTGCGACTAGTTTTTTAGCTGCCACTTCCAACTAAAAAAAATATCCCAATCCTGAGTATAAATGTAGGGGTTTAGCAGTGCTAAACCGTTACTCAGTGTATTTGCGGTATGTGGGATAAATATTGATTTATTTTGGTAATTGGTAATTTTATTGGTTACAAATCCGATAATTGTCTAGAAAAAAAATATTGATTTTTGTCTTATTTACATCAAAAGAGTCAATATTATGTGAACTTTGTCCAAGTAAGAAATAAAATACTTATAATATCTTTTTAGTTAAGTAGGATACTGAATATGAACGCCCAAGCCAAGAATTTACAGACTTTATATGCTAAAACTCGCTTACTGCTTGCATTGTGGGATTTGGGAGGAAGTCAGCAGAAAGTGGCTAGGGGTAAATTGACGAAGCGGATAGACTCCAAGAGTCAGAATAAAGCGGATTATCAAGCTATTTTAGAGGATTTGGAAGCACAGGGGGCTGTTACTGTTACTAAAAAGGGATCTTCAACCAGTTATACTCTCACGTCACCGACGGGCTTAGATGTGTTAAAGGCGGGTTTGCGTAGTGATGAGTTTGAGTTTAATACCAATCTTGGTGCTTGGGTAGGAAATTCTTTGTTGCGATTGTTTCGTCAGATTGATGTTGTAGTAGCTGCGCCGGTTGCATCTGGTGGTGCGGTGATTGGTTCTTATGAGGAGTTTAAATCTGTTGCATTGGATGTTTATGACAAGTTGAACAGGGACTACAGCCTAGATGATTTAGTACCTATCTATCGCATTAGAAGAGAAATAGGTGAACAAGTTAGTCGTGAAAAATTCAATCAATGGCTAGTGGAAATGCAAGCTGATGACATTTTGCAGCTAATTGCCGGAGAAATACCAGACTTTACCTCTGATAAACGGGAAGATTCAATTTCTATACCTGGTACACAACTACGTTCTTACGCTAAACGCTTGAGTTAATCAAATTATCCCCGCAGTTTCTAGTTCCTCGCACCATACGAAATCACCATGACAGATACCCCTATTTCTCCCATAGAAGCCGTTAATGCTGCAATTAATAGTCACAATCCATTTATTAACGCTGGGATTGTTAAAGAACAGGATGTTTGGGGAAAAGGAGTCCCCGACGTACCCACATTAAATGCCCATGCTTCTAATCAAGTTTTTAAAGCCATTGAATTTGTTCGCAAAAGTCAATCTAGTCAAGATAAAGTAACTTCAATTGCTATTACTGCACAGCAGGGAGTTGGTAAAACCCATCTTTTGAGTCGCATTCGTCATGAACTGGAAAAAGTAGGTGGTGCTTTATTCGTTTATGCAGGTGGTAATAACTATACAGACTTAAATTTAGTTAAGTATCAATTTCAGCAAACTTTAGCAGATAGTCTCAGTAAGACTGGTAGCCAAGAAGTCATGCAATGGCAAGAAGTAGCCGCAGCTATGGCCAACGAAGGTAGAGAAAATGCTACTACTCCAGCAGAGTTAGTCAAAAAATTTGACCAGGCATATAAAAGTAGTTTAGCTAAAAATAAAAATCTCATGAATGCTCTGCAAAAACAGATTATTAAAAATAAATCTGATGCAGATCCCTATATTATTCGAGCTATTCTATGGACACTTTCAGAAACCCAAGCCCCTTATGCAATTAAATGGCTATCTGGTGAAGAATTAGCTCAATTAAATGCTGATGAATTGGGATTACCCAATCCTAGTAAAACTAATCAAGATAGAGAAGCTGAGGCTCTTAAAAATATTCAACAAATTTTGAATTTAGTTGGTTATTACAACTCGATTATTATTTGTTTTGATGAAATAGATGTTAAAAATAACTCCACTGAGGATGGGTTCCCAACAGAAAGTGTAATTGCTAATTTCGTGAAAATTCTCCATGATACTTTGGAAAATTCAGACCTTAGCCAAGGTGTAGTTATTCTGACGGTAATGCTACCAGAAACATGGAGAGATAAAGTAAACTCCATTCAAGGTGGTACGCCTGATAGAATTTCCAAATTTACACAACGAAAACCAATAGATTTAAAACCTGTTAGTGCTGATTATATGGTACAGTTAGCAACGGTGTGGTTACGAGAATATTATAGTTCAAAAAACTTAATTCCTCCACATACACTTTACCCATTTAAAGAAAGTCATCTGAGAGAATACGGTAAAAATAAACCAACTGTTAGAGAAGCTTTGCGATGGTGTGCTGATAACTTTAAGGTTGAAGAAGAGAAACTCCCTGCTGATCCATTTGAAAGGTTTGAATTAGCATTTATAAGGGAAAGTGAAGTAAAATTTGAAAAATATATCGAGGATAGTTCTCTCATAGCTGAAGCCCTATATTTTGGCTTTAATACTTTAAAAGGACAGACTTTAGAAGAAGTCATGATTCAAGAAATTACCAAAGATATTCTACCTAAATCCAAGAACAACAACTTTATCAACTTCAAAATTATTGGTAATGAAAATGGTAAAGAGGTAAAAATTGGTGTAGCAGTTGTCCAAGATTCTCAATTTACATTAAATGCGTGTTTAAAACGGTTAAATGACTATCATACTTTTGATTTAACCCGTGGTTGTTTAGTGCGTTCTCATTCCAAAATAAAACAAATGAAAAAAACAGCGGCAACATATAGTTTGCTTAATGAGTTAATTTTACACAAAGGGGGAGAAAATGTAGATTTAATAGAAGATCAAATTCGTCCACTTATAGCAATATTCGCTATTTATCAAAAGCGAGAAAATTATCAATTAACAGAAGAACAAATTTTTGATTGTATTTCTAAGAATAATATTACCTTTGATAATCTGTTACTGAAAGAGATTTTAAGTGATCCATCTGGTAATATGCCTGATATTGATGATGAAGATATTATAGATAAATTTCTCACTCCTTCAAATATCAATGAAACAGAAGATACCGATGATTTAAGTGATTTATTTGGTTAATTAATTATGAATAAATCTGTTTCAATCTATAACGCCTTATGTTTATATCCTCCCGATGTTGAAGCTTTAATACAAGGGCGAATTATTGCTGCTATACCTAGTAAATTGCTTACTCATGGGCATAAATTTGCTCTTTATCCTGTTGATACTTCAGTAAATATGCTTTCAATTAAAGCATGGGCTAAATGTGAACTTTGCGAAATTCTAGATCAAACAACTCCTTTAGATATGTTATCTCAATTAACAATCTGGAAACCAGAAATATTTCAGGAAATATTACAAAACCGTCCGCATTTTTTTCTGGCTTATTTGCGGGTTTATCATTTACCTGAACCTTTGGAAATTCGAGCTATTCCCAACATTCAAGAAAAACTAGGAAAATTTGCACCTTTACCTAATAATATTTCTGTATCTGAAGATAAACCCGTATTAAGTGATTATGTATTTAATCAACGTAAACAACAACTAGAAAACCGCCAACCTCCCCTACATCCTGAATTAGAAGATTTACAAAGTACATTATCGCAAATAGCCAATAATAACCCAGTAGCACAACAATTAGAAAATGAAATTAAAGTATTTTTAGGTTGGAGTAATGCACCAACTACAAATACAATAGATGCTGATTTAGATTGGATAAAAACAATTACAACATTAGGAGATAGAAGCATAGAAAAAGATGATACTACAAGCAACTATCAAGCAGGTACAAATTTTGAAATTATTACACGCAAAAGCCTTAATTTTTTAGGATTTAAAGTAGAGGAAGATCATAAAGGTGGTGCTGGAGGTTTAGATTTATATTGTTCACAACCTTATTCTTTAGTTTGCGAATGTAAAGCAGGTAAAAGCATTCCTCATAACACAGTAGAAGAATTAGATAGAATTGGTAAAAGACATCTTCAAGAAAATTATCTTCAAGCTGTGCGGTTAATTATTGGACCTGGTGAACCTACTAAAAATTTGAAAGAATCGGCTCAAATCTCTAAAGTCAGTATTATCAAAGCTATGACATTACAAAAATTAGTTGAACTTAAAGCAAAATATCCCGGTGCGATAAACTTAATTGAATTAAAGCAATACTTAGAACCAGGACAAATTGATGATAAAATTAACGAATATATAGATAAAATAGAAAAAGAGATTAAATTGCGATCGCATATTATCCAACTCGTCAAAAAACATCTAGAAAAGACAGATACTAAAGATGCTCAAGTTAGTAATCTTTGCATAGCATATCTTTATGATCATCCACCACAAAACTTAGAAGATAAAGAACTATACGACATTCTCATAGAACTATCATCACCATTAACAGGCTACTTGGGAAGAATTAAAGAAGATTATTGGAAAAAAGATCGCTTTTACTATTTGCGCGACTTAGAGGTTGTTTGAAAAGTATTATATGAAACCCATAATCTCCAAAAACCTAACCCCCCTCCCCCCCCTTCCCTACAAGGGAATGGGGGTTTTAAAGCCTCTCCCCTGGTAGGGGAGAGGTTTGGAGAGGGGTCTGTTTACACATTAAAAACTTTTAAAACATCCTCTTACCAATAAATTAAAAATAACTCTTTTCTTCCTTCTTTTCTTCGTAGCATTGAAAATCGTCGTTATGGCACTAGGCAAGAGGCAAGAGTGAAGAGGGTTTGGGCGATTTTACGTTTCGTTACATATTACTCTTCGAGAAGCCGCTCCGCGTCTACGGTTTTTTTCCGTTCACCTACTTATCGGGAAAATCAACGACTTGAAAGCCTTGCTGTAATAATCTTAGAGTAGATGCTAATTGACCAGACTGCATGAGTAGAATAAGCTCAAAACTATTTGTATTTTTTAATTGTTCCCAGTCTTCATCCCGCAAATCCTTAAATCCTGGTCATCCTGATTCAGACATCCTCCCATACAACAGGCTTGATAAAAAAGTCAATTAGTCTTAATTTTAGTTACAGTTAGATCACAAATAAATCGTGAGGGGTGAGACTATGCGTGTTTTGCTAGTTTATCCAATATTTCCAAGCACCTTTTGGTCTTATGAGAAAATTCTGGCACTAGTTGACAGAAAGGTATTGTTACCACCATTGGGTTTAGTAACGGTAGCGGCAATTTTGCCCCAAGAATGGGAATTTAAGCTTGTAGATCGTAACATTCGCGCCGCCACAGAAGCAGAATGGGCATGGGCAGATATGGTGATTTTCTCCGCCATGATTGTCCAAAAACAAGACTTACTTGAGCAAATTCGGGAAGCGAAAAGACGCGGTAAATTGGTGGCTTTGGGTGGTCCTTATCCTACCTCTACACCCCATGAAGTGGAAGCCGCAGGGGCAGATTACCTGATTCTCGATGAAGGGGAACTGACTTTACCCATGTTTGTGGAAGCAGTCAAACGGGGAGAAAAATCTGGAGTTTTCCGGGCTGCTGAAAAGCCTGATGTCACTGGTACACCCATTCCCCGTTTTGATTTATTAGAGTTTAATGCCTATGATATGATGTCTGTGCAGTTTTCGCGGGGTTGTCCCTTCCAGTGCGAATTTTGTGACATTATTGTTTTATATGGTCGCAAACCTAGAACGAAAACTCCTGCACAACTTTTAGCCGAGTTAGATTATCTCTATGATTTAGGTTGGCGACGGGGTGTGTTTATGGTGGATGATAACTTTATTGGCAATAAGCGCAATGTGAAATTGTTGCTGAAAGAGTTAAAAGTTTGGATGGCAGATCATCAATATCCCTTCAATTTTGACACAGAAGCTTCCATTGATTTAGCACAAGATCAAGAAATGATGGAGTTGATGGTTGACTGTGGATTTAAAGCGGTATTTTTGGGAATTGAAACCCCAGATGAAGATAGTTTACAACTAACTAAGAAATTCCAAAATACTCGCAGTTCCTTAACTGAGTCGGTAGAAACCATTATTAGAACTGGACTGCGGCCAATGGCTGGGTTTATTATTGGTTTTGATGGTGAAAAAGCGGGTGCAGGCGATCGCATTGTCCGTTTTGCCGAACTTGCAGCTATTCCTTCTACTACCTTTGCCATGTTGCAAGCGTTACCCAATACCGCCTTGTGGCATCGGTTGACCAAAGAAGGCAGATTGCGGGAAAACCAAGATGGTAACATCAATCAAACTACATTGATGAATTTCATTCCTACCCGTCCTCTAGAAGAATTGGCTAGGGAATATGTGGAAGCTTTCTGTGCTTTGTATGACCCTGCTGCTTATTTAGATCGCACCTATCGTTGTTTTATGATGTTGGGTTCTCCCAAATGGACAGCACCAGCAAAAACACCAGAATGGGTAGTTGTCAGAGCCTTATTAATTGTAATTTGGCGACAAGGATTTAAACGAGAAACTCGTTGGAAATTCTGGCATCACTTCTTTAGTATTCTCAAGCATAACCCCAAGGTAATTGAACAATACGTTTCTACCTGCGCTCACATTGAGCATTTTATGGAATATCGGCAAATTGTCCGTGATGAAATCGAAAGTCAATTAGCTGAATATTTAGCCCAAGGTGCAGAAACACCTTATGTACCTGTTAAGGAAAAAGCAGAAGCTGTAGTTTAATAATACCCAGATCCCCGACTTCTCAAAGAAGTCTGGGATCTATTTTGTGATCGGCAAAGTCACGGTAAATGTTGAACCTACTCCCACTTGACTATTAACTGTAATTTCTCCTCTGTGGGCTATAATGCACTGTTTGACGATTGTTAATCCTAAACCACTACCAGGAATGATTCCCACATTTTCTCCTCTGTGAAATGGTTGAAATAGTTGTTTTTGATCGGTTTCTGTCATCCCAATTCCCTGATCTTGAAATTTTAAAATTACGGTTTTTTCTTGTTTGATTAATTCAAATAGGACTGTACTATCGGGAGGTGAATATTTAATGGCATTATTGAGTAAATTACTGACAATATGCTTTAATAGGGTTTCATCTCCCAGGAATTCAAAACAGTTTTCGGAACTGGTAAAAATTAAATTCAACTGTTTTTCTTGGGCAAATAATTGAGATTGTTGTACTAATTCATAGCATAATTTTTCTAAGTCGAGTATATGTGGTTCGTAGAATAATTTACCTGAATCAGATTTACCAATTAATGAAGCTTCATCTAATAGATTTGATACATTTTTGATAGCAGAGCGAATCAGTTGTAAATGATTGATTTCTTCATCATTTTTCTGTCCTTGATTATGCCTTTGTAGTAATCCCGCTGCGAGAAGAATGGTATTTAAAGGGTTACGAATATCATGGGAAAGTATGGAAACAAATTCAGATTTAAGCTGATTAATTTCTTGGGATTTCAAAAGTTCCGCAGTTTTTTCTTCCACTTGAGTTTCTAATGTTTGATTAATTTGATTTAATTGTTCTAAAAATTGTTTACGTTCTATAGCATATCGTACAGAACGCACCAATGTATCTGGATTTACGTGTCTTTTGACTAGATAATCTTGCGCTCCTTGTCTGACTGCTTCAATGGCTAATTCTTCATCATTGGTGTTAGTCAAAACTATGATAGGGTTGCTAGGATTTTGCTTGAGTAACTGGGGTATGGAAGCTAATCCTTGACTGTCAGGAAGGGTTAGATCTAACAAAATTACATCATATTTTTCGCTGTTTAATTGGTTGATTCCGTCTTGGAGTTTTTGGACGTGAACTAAACTAAAATTTTGAGATTTTGTGAGTTTAATAAACTCTTGTAATAACCTGGCTTCTGCTAAGTTATCTTCAATTAATAGGATTTTTAATGTGGAAGTTGCGGTAATCATTTCCTGGTTTTACCTCTTGCAAGTTTTCAGCCCGTCTCAGAATGAATTCTGAGTCTAATAGCAAAAGTCGTCTAAAGACGACTAAAAGAAAGTTTGTAGTCCGTTTTAACGGACTTGAGTTATTAGCCCTGATAGCGAAGCGTCGCGTAAGCCATACTTTAGTTCTGGGTGGATTATGTTTAGAACGAAATAGCCCTGGACATTGAGTATTTTTCTTGTTATTCTCATGGTAAGGTCGCGGTAGAAAACCAAAAGTCTTCAATACTCTGGATGATTTGGAATAGCTGACTCAGATTACGAGGTTTTGTAATGTAGCAGTTAGCGTGTAAGTCGTAACTATGAAAAATGTCATCTTGATTTTTTGAAGTTGTCAAAATGACGACGGGAATGCGTTTTAGTTGAGGATCAGATTTAATTTCTGCTAATACCTCTCTCCCATCTTTTCTGGGTAAATTCAAATCTAATAAAATTAAATCAGGTCGTTGTGCATTAGCATATTCTCCTTCTTGATGGAGGTAATTCATAGCTTCTACACCATCCCTAACTGTGACCACTTGATGAGGTAATGAACTGGTTTTTAAGGCTTCTTGAATGAGACGAACATCAGCTTTATTGTCCTCCACTAAAAAGATAATTTTGTGTGTTCCTGTCATTTCGATGCTCATGATCACAACCTCTGACGGGAATGGTAAAGTAGAAAGTTGTACCCTGACCGAGTTGGGACTCTACCCAGATTCGTCCCCGATGACATTCGATGATTTTTTTACAAATAGCCAAACCCATTCCTGTACCTGGATATTCGTCTCTAGTGTGTAAACGTTGGAAGATAATAAAAATGCGATCGCTAAATTGTGGATCTAAACCAATTCCATTATCTTGAACTGAAAATAACCATTCATCCTCCAATCTTTTCGCACTAATATGAATCTTTGGTAGTTGACTGCTGCGGAATTTGATAGCGTTACCAATGAGGTTCAAAAATAGCTGAATTAATTGTGTTTCATCAGCCATAACTGTGGGTAAAGGATCATGGGTAATAATTGCGCCGGTTTCCCCAATGCGTTGACGTAAATTCTTCAAAGTCCGATTTAAAGCTGTTTCTACTTCGGTAACTTGAAAAGCAATTCCTAATGTATCTACTTTGGAATATGCGAGTACATCATCAATTAAGTTCTGCATCAAACTTACACCTTCGACAACATAACCAATAAACTCTTTTGCATCTGCGTCTAGTTCTGATTCATAGCGCATTTCTAAAAGTTGTACATAATTACCTACTTGATTGAGTGGTTCTTGCAAATCATGGGAAGCGACATAGGCAAATTTTTTCAATTCTGCATTAGAACGTTGTAGATCTTCAGCTAATTGGGCTAATTCATCAGCTTGACGTAAGACAATATTGATGATTGATTTTCGCAACTCCAATGCAGCTTTGATTTCTACATTTTGCCAGGGTAAAGATGTTAACTGCACTATTTCTTTCCATAAGTCAAATGATTTACGGGGACACAAACGGACATTTCCTTCAGATTGATCAACTGAAAAAGCCTGATGGGGATTTCCACCCCAATTTACAGTTTGAATGACTTCTGGTCGAAACCATAATACATAATTTTGCTTGGAAATGGGAATAGCTAATAAACCACTAGCGACATTTTTAAAGCTGATCGCGTCTGGATAAATACTAGGTAAGGAATTTGTGGAAAATACCTCATCTTTGACATTATTTCTCAGCCATTCTCCTAAAAAATTCAGTTCTTCCTCTTGAGGAGTATTCCCAATCAGAGTATACTTTCCAGCAAAATAGATTGCTGCACCTTCAGCATTAGTTAAATTGAGCAGATTTATTTGATTTTTGACTAAACCATCAATAAAGTTCTCTTTTTGAGACATATATTCAACCAATAGTGATTGAACTTGTTTTAAACTTATTTGATAGTCGTAGTCTTCTGTTTCTTCCTTTCCAGAAATTTCTGAAAATATGATTCTTCCTAAAAATTCACAGGCTTTCCGTAATTCATAGGAAACGTATTTAGGTGATTGATGATGACAAGCAATTAAACCCCAAAGTTTGTGATCTTTAATTAAGGAAATTGTCAAAGATGCAGCCACGCCCATATTATGTAAATATTCTAGATGACAGGGTGCAGGACTTCTGAGAATTGAATTAGTTAAATCAATTGGTTTACCGCTAACTGGGTTAATTTTAGGAAAAAGTTCGGCTGATAATTGAACGTTTGTATCGGGAATAACTCTAATAGAATTTTCTAGAAATAATTGTCGTGCTGGCTGAGGAATATCTGATTCTGGATAATGTAATCCTAAATAAGACTCTAAAGTAGCTATTTTTTCTTCAGCAATCACAGAACCATGTCCATCATCACTAAATTTATATAACATCACTCTGTCAAATCCGGTTATTTTGCGGATTTCTTGCACAATTATTTGACTGAAATCACGGAGACTTTTACTTTTTTCTAAGCGATTAATTGAGGATTTAGCTAAATGATAAAAACTCAAGAAAGGAATATTTTCTTGAGATGCTGTAGGTTCTAGTTCTAAGATTAAAAATCCTTCAGAATTACGATAGAAAGTGGCATCAAATATTGTATATTCATCCCCTTGTTTCTTAATCCAAATTTTTGTAGGATTAATAAAATCCAGATTTTCTTCTGACAACCAAAATTTGATTTTCTGGATTTGGTAAGGATCTAGTAAATCTTCTAATTCCTGTTGCACGATATCTTCTGGCGATATGCCAAAAGTGCTGAAAGTATTTTGACTAACTTGTAATATTTGTAAATCTGGCTCTTGTAAGACTAATAAAATTCCATGAGGTTGAATTTCACTAGTTAGATGTATCGCTGCTTCTTTTAAGCTGGTGATATTAATATGCTGCTGCTTGACATTGATATCCATAAAACCCTTTCCCTATAATTTTGGAGCATAAAACCTGTAGGTTTAATCTAAACTCCTCACACCTCTAAAAATCACCATTGATTTAGTAGCCTTGATAGTGGCAAAGCCCATAGTCCTAGTTGCCCTCACCCACTATTTTCACACAATTTAAATATCTGTTACCTAATATATAGATAAGAAATGTAAAAGAGAAGATAATCAAAGCCACAGTCTTTGTGTACATATATTAAGAAATTTCAATTTTATGTGTGGCTGCACAAAATCATGAAATTAATTCGTCTTTGCATAATGAAGGTATGAATTGTGTTTCGCTCTAATTTCATACTTCAAGTCAGCAATGCCATTAATTCATTAGGCATCTCCGGTAATTAAATGTGCGTGGTTTGAAACCCTTGTAGAGACGTTCTATAGAACGTCTCTACATTCATTTTCGGAGATGTCTATTAATTTATCTGCGTTTATCTGCGTTTATCTGCGTTCAATCTTTCACTATTCCTACTTTTAACTAAATCCAGGAACTAAACCACATCCGCATTCTATAACCATCAGGAGACATGGGTAAACCTAGATAAATAGGCATCCAGAAAATAAAGGCAGCGACAATGATAAAAGTTATAGTCACACCTACTGCCCGAATTTGCCGATAATAACTAAGTAGACATTGATCAACAAACCAAGCGATCGCTATGAATGTAAATACAACCGCAGACATATAATGATAGATGAAAGTACACCTTGTTACCTCCACCCAAGGGAGGAGATTAGCTCCATAATTTATGACTAAAAATAAGCCAATCCAAGTATCAATGGTGAGATTTTTCGGGATAAATAACCGCTTTTTTTCAATTATCGGCATCGTAATTGTGATGATTACCATACCAATTAAAAAGATCATTGCAGCTAAACCAAACCACCATAAAAAAGGATTCCCCATAGCATGAACATCATAAATTACTTTACCAGCACCATCAGGTAAGGGCGGTCCAAAGACAGGTAAGGAATTCTTGGTACTTTGAGCAGTTTGATAATAATAAGCCATTGGTCGAGTTAACAATGGCCATTTATACCATGCAGCGCAATAAGGATGAACGCTAGGACTATTTCCACCTAATTGGAGATGAAAGTGTAAAATTTGTTTATGAACTTCAATAAATCCATATCTTTTATCAAGTTGGAGATGAGGAATCCAAATCAGACTATAAATAACTGCCGGAATAATTCCTAAATAGGAAAACATCTGCCAAATATTTATTTTTGTCAGATTTTGCAAGGGTAATTTTATGGTATCAGTTGGGGAATTATTAGGGTGATTAAAAAAGTGTAAATAAGAAAATAATGGCACGCGAGATGTATGATCAAATGATTGCAACCAGCGAATTATCCAAGCTGCTATCCATACACCATAAGCACCAGTTAAAAACCATAAACCATTCCATTTTGTGCCAATACAAGCACCAAAACTGATTCCAGAGAGAATTAACCAAAACCACCGTTTTTGCTTTTCTAATGCTAATAATAATAACCATTGTCCGAGTAAACCAAAGATAACTATATAGACATTACTTAAAGCATAACGAGATTCTACTAAAAATAAGCCATCACAAGCTGTAAAAAATCCTGCCAATAAAGCAAACCGATGACGATAACTAAATTGATAAGTTAATAAAGTTATAACTACGGGAATTAATGAACCAGTTAGCGCATTTACCCACCGATAATTCCAAGGAGATAATAAAGAATCTGTGAGACTATTTACAGTATCTCGACCAAGGGGAATGTATTTACTAATCCAAATCCCCAACCCGATCAAATATTGGCTTAATGGTGGATGAGCATTAAAAAATGGTGTATGAGTAAGATAGTTGTTACCAAATTTGGCAAAATAAACTTCATCAAATACTAAAGTATTAAATCGGCTGATTCCCCAAAAACGTAAACTCAAGGAAAGTAGAAATATGCCTATTATGCCTAATCGAAACCAAGTTTTTTTCATGATGTTCTTGAGGTGTTTTTCGAGTTAGGTCCCCGACCTCTCTAAAAAGTCGGGGATCTTGTTGTCCACAAATATAGAATAATAGCTCTAATACAGTCAAAAAACTTAATCTACTATGTCACAATTAGAACGACTGCTAAAAATGGCAGAAGATGAACTTACGGAGTATAGCACTGATGCCCGCAAAATGGAAAAACTCCGCCGCAAGATTAGTTTATCAGTACCATTAGCGGAACAGAGGCAACTAAAAGCGACATTATTAGCTACAATGCCATCTGGTAAAATTGCAGAAGTTGTGGAGGAGCAAAGACAGACGGTGGCCTTGCCATTTTGGGGAATTGCTGGTTTGGGTTTATTATTGGGGATTTCCCTAAATCAACCCATGGGCTTATTAGCAGCTATCGGGGGGACTGTAGCGGCTTTTAGAATTCAAAAATGGGGTTGGCAATTACAGGCAAATCGTCTATTATTACGGACACTAGAAGATATTGAAACCCGGATTTCTCAACCTAGTAATTAAGTGCAAACAACAAATTAATTGAGGAGATAGAAGTTATGACAAAGTATGATTATATTTTCAAATCGAAAGAGCCGATCAAAGAATCATTGAATGAACAAGAAGCCGTAGCGGCAATTGCGGTGATTACCACCATAGTTGATTCTGGCAGTGAAGACATAGATGCAGAAAGTTTAGCTGATATTCTCTGGGAGTTTGAGATATTTGATGAATACTCAGAAGAAGAAATGCTAGAAACGGTGGACAGACTCATAGAAATTGCCGGAGAGGCTGGATTAGGTTCTTTATTTAATGCTGCCAGTGCGGGGATTTCTGATGAGGCAGTTTTAGATGGTTTTGCGGCTGGAGTGATTATGCTTTTAGATGCGGAAAATTTAATTATTCCAGCAAATAAAAAAGTTTTTCTGAAACAACTACAAATAGCTTTAGAATTGGACGATGAAGAAGCAGAAGAAATTATCAAAGAGATAATTGACTCAGTAGAAGCTGGAGATGAGGAAGAATATCTCGAAGAAGAATATGAAGCAGTCATTTTTAATGAAGCTGGTGAACAATTTTATCAATCACCTTTGGGTAACTTTATAGTTCCTATTCCTTTAAATGTTGAACAGGGAGGAAAACTGCAAACAGAGGAAGGAATGGTAAGTTTTTCGGACGATACTGGTACTTTACTCAGAATTGATTATTATCCTCTCTCTCTAGAACAAATTGGTGATCTAGAATCCCAAGAAAATGAAGTATATCTGCATGAAGTTTTGGTAGATAAATATGTGCCTCAAGCAATTATTTCTCATGTTCCTACGGCGGAAGTGAAACATAAAGAATATTGGCAAGATACTTTAGAAAGTTATTACTATGTATTAGTAAATATGCCTCAAGGTTCAACTATATCCAAGCATGAAACTAATGGCAATGGGATGAGATTAGATGCCTATAGAGGATTATTGTCCTTTGTCAATAATGAATGTTTGTATATAGTTAGTAGTCAACGCAGCTTTTTAAATGGTGAAGTACCTGGTTCTATGAAAGCAGAAGCGAAAAAAATGAAAAAAGCTATTTTAGATTTTGTGCGTACGATTGAGTTTGCCTAAATCTAAGGGATAACCCTATTTTGGGCGTAGGTCCTGCGCCCCTAATGGCTTTGGTTATAAAATATTTGGATTTAATGTAGGGGTAGCGCCTCCGTGCCTATCCCGGTATTTGGGGCAACCACAGGGGATTTGCCCCTACAAAATTGATTGGTTTAGTAATTTTGAAAATGTTCAATGAATAGAGTTGGTTGTAGCCAATTTTTTACCGTAACTAATAGCAATAAAGCCGGTTACATACATAAACAAACTGTAAACCGCAGCCGGTACTGCCATATCAGGATTGTTGAGTAGTCCAGCCGTAATTGCGATCGCTAATGTGCCATTCTGAATACCAACCTCGATGGCAATGCAGATTTGTTGAGGAGGATTGAGTTTAAACACCTTGCTAATATAAAATCCCGCCAAGATTGAGATCACATTTAACAGCACAACCGCAACTCCAACTTGGAGAATAAATTCGGGGATACTGTTCCACTCACGAATGATGAGCATGAGTATAATTAGCGCCAGCAAACCAACTGCGAGGCGGTTAGTCAGTTTTTCCAAACGACGGGCAATTTCGGGAAATAGCTGCCCCATTCCCATTCCCAATCCGATAGGCAAAAGCGTCATCAGAAAAATTTGTCCTATTGTTGCCCCAATCGGTAGGGTAATCGCCGCAGTTTCGCCAATGTAGTGCTGGTATGCAAGGTTTCCTAACATCGGAATTGTAAATACTGTAATCACACTACTAAAAGCAGTCAGTGTGACTGAAAGTGCAACATCACCTTGAGCGAGGAATGTAAATATATTTGAGGATGCTCCACCTGGGCAAAGTGCCACTATCATTAACCCCATTGCCATTGTCGGTTGCATGGGGACAACTTTAGTAATGACAAAACCAATAATAGGTAAAAAAATTAACTGACTGATTAAGCCAATTGAGACGGCTTTCGGATATTTCCTTACCCGTTGGAAATCTTCGGGTGCAAGAGATAAACCCATTCCCAGCATAATGATAGCCAAAGCTATTGGTAACATAACTTTAGTCAATAAGCTTGCTTCCATAATCAATTTTGGATGAATAATACAAAAAGATAATATCAGACTCAATGGTGGAACATCTGCAAACTGGTAACTTATGATTAGCGATCGCATAGGACACAATTGCGAGAAACTAAGAATAGGTCTTTAAAATTAGGAGAATCTCATGGCTTGGACTCAAGTTTTAGCTGCTAACGCACTGGCTGCTGGTGCGCGGGAAGTAGTCAAAGTGGGTGATCGCAAAATCCTACTCTTAAACCACGAAAATCAGCTTTATGCTGTAGATGATACTTGCCCTCACTTAAAAATGTCTTTGAAAAAAGGAAAAATCGAAGATGGGGCGATAGTTTGTCCCTTCCACCGCAGTGCATTTGATTTGGGTAATGGTGAAGTCAAAACTTGGTGTCCCTTCCCACCCGTAGTTGGTAAATTACTGTCAATGGTTTCCTCAGAAAAAACCTTACCAACCTATCCTCTGAAAGTGGAAGCAGGCAACATTTTGATTGATGTATAAGTATCTAGGGTAACAGATCCTGCACCCAGGGACTAAGATGCCATAACTCATCTATAGGGGTAAAGCACAATGCTAAACCCCTAAAATTTTCTTGCTAAAAATTAACTAATTTCTGAATATTTAGTAATCATTGTTTTCACATTTAATAAATGTTCTTCAACAATTTCGGGAACTTCGGTATTGGTTGCAATAATTAACTCACCAATAGTATTACTCGCAATTTCATTAATAGCATCAATCAAGAGATTGGGCATAGTAATATTAGCTTCAGCAATTTGTTTAATAGTAGCTCTGGGGTTATCTTGCTCAAGGATAGCTTTCAAAACTTGAATTTCATAAGCGGGGAGATGGTTTAAAAAAGTATCCCATTCCGTTGGTAAAGTTCCTGTGTGATCATGTTTGCCATTTATGGAATCTAATGGTTCTAATAATTCCTCAAAAGGAAATAAATCTAAATTATCTTCTTCATTATCGGGAAATGTTTGGGGATTAATAGTTTCCACTTGTTGCAGTAATTCCCAAACTTGATTTTGCAATAAATCCCGTTCGTCTTGTAAGACAGAAATTTGATTTTGCAGTTGATTAACTTCAGATTTTTGTTCTAATGTCTTATTTTGTAAAGAATTGAGAATAGTTTCAAGATGATATTTAGTTGTACTTGTCTGTACTATTAAATCATCTTGTTTAGCAATTTTCAGTTCTTGAGTTTGAACTTCTATTCTTAGTTCATAAAGCTTTTCTTCTAGTTGTGGCTTGAGTCTTTCCAGCAAAATTACATCATTTCCTAGTTCTTGTCTTTCCTGTTTTAATATATCAATTTGAGGTTGAATTTGGTTAAGTTCGGCACGAGAAGCATGACAATTTATTTCTAATCTCCGCTTTTCTGTGATCAGATTATTGCAGCTATTATTCAGTTCTATATTACTATTTTCTAAATGGACAAATTCATTTTTAAGATTACATACTTCGGCTTCAATTTGCTTTTTCTGAGCAGCAAATGTCCCTATGTCTCGATGTAAACTATCCCTTTGACTTCGACAATCTCCAATTTGGTTTTCTAGTTGCTGAGTTTCTGTATACAATAAATTTCTATATTCTTCTAATTGCTGTATTTCTCTAACAATGCGGGATTTCAATCCTTCTATATCCCGAATGCGTCTCTGAAGAGAACCAATCATCCTCAGTTCATCATTTCTGCGTCGTTTATCAACAAGAAATGCGGCTGCATAGGTAGCCAAAACCGTAATTATCCCAGTGAGAAAGGCTTTAGGGAAATCCCAACTGGGGACGAGGCTTAAACCAAAACTGATACTAAAAGCGGCTATGCCTAAGACAACTTGATAATTAAATATTGTTGATTGGACTTTACGAGGTTTTATGGTACTCAAGTTGTTAGTATTATTAGTAATTAACGTCATTATTCCTCACATTTTCATTGGTAAATATACAGTTATAATTAGGTTCATATTACATGATAAGTGACTTTTGTCATGAGTCTATAGGAAGATTTTTAGTTTCACCAAACACAGCTAAATCTGAGTTTAAAAAGTCAATAAACTGCCTTGCGGTTCTGCCAGAACGACCATTATGCCGAGTTGCCCATTGTAAAGCCTCAAATTCTAAATCTTCGGCAGAAATATTGATGTTTGCGGCTAAATGTTGGACAATTTGTAAATAGGTTTTTTGATCTGCGGCTGTAAAAGTTAATGTTAAACCAAAGCGATCGCTAAAAGATAACTTTTCTTGCATTGTATCCCAACCATGAACTTCATTGTTATCCTTGGGAGCAGGTCTATCAGTAAAATATTCCCGGATTAAATGGCGACGGTTAGAAGTAGCATATACAACTACGTTTTTTGGTCTAGCAGTTAAATTTCCTTCCAAAACTACTTTCATTGCTTTAAAACTATCATCATCTTCTTCAAAGGAAAGATCATCAACAAAAATAATAAATTTCTGGGGAACACCTCGCAACAATTCGACAATTTTCGGTAAATCTGGCAATTCTGACTTAGAAACTTCTATTAAGCGCAGGTTTCTATGACTATATTCATTTAATAAAGCTTTAACTAAAGAAGACTTACCCGAACCACGACTACCATAAAGTAATACGTGCAACGCAGTTTCTCCTGATAATAAAAACTCTGTGTTTTTCACTAAAGCATCTTTTTGCCACTCATAACCCACCAATGTAGACAGTTTCACCGAATCAGCATCAGCAATACCCACTAACTGCCCATTTTGCCAACGAAAAGCCGCATATTTAGCAAATAAACCAGTTCCATGTTGCCGATAATAAGCGGCTAAATCTGCCACAGCATCACCCCAATTCTCTAACTCAGGAATAGATGCGATTAAACCCATTTCTGTCCCCACTGCTTCCGGTTCTCGATACCAAACCACAGGGGAAATAGGTAAATGAGTTGCCATTTGTACCCACTCGCTTAAAACTGCACTGTTACATTCATATAAACTTTGTAGTATTTGCAAGTCATGTTGTCCAGCGACTACTAAAGCTGAGGGTAATTGCCTAAATTCCTGCTGTTGTGCCAATTTACTCAAAGGATTATCCGCAGTGAGAATTTGCTGAATCAGATATTCTTCCCAGGTTTGATGACTACTGGCTAAAGCTTGGAAATAACTACCGTAAGCCAGGAGGCAATCCCGCCCATCTCCATCAGTGTAACGGATGGTTTGTAATAAATTCAGAAACGCTCTGCCTACGTCGCTTTCTAGGACAGATTGGTACAGTAAAAGGGACGCGGCCTGGCGTTGTAGAAATTGAACTGCCGAATAAGATGTAGTATTTGCCGTAAGCATTGCTAGATGATCCATCAATCAACTGAGTAAATTATCTCTCACTATGAGTTTAAGTATAATAGTGACTTTTGACTATGGCATTTTTATCTTAGCTGATTTGATGAAGGAAGAGTAAATTATAACACCCGTGAAAAGTTACATAAAACTTATACCTACAGGAATACAAGTGTAGCCATTTATATATTAAAGTAGAGAGGATTGGGGATGAAAGTAAATCAATACTGATTATAATCAGGATAAATTACTAACATATATACAGAGAATATGGATCACTGACGACTGTAAGTAACCGTTGTTGTCGCTGGATATCTACTACCAATTAATTTGGAAGCAGTAATGTTTTATTCAAGGTGCAAGGCTATACTACAGATATTGTCAAGATCTTATAGTTTCTTCCGTAGATTTGAAAGTAAAAAAATAGCTAATATTGCCATTTTGGCAGGTCTTTCTGACACAAATGGGATATTAGTAGATAGTAGCAATGTTTCGTAAATTTTTTACCATTAACTAAGAACTGCTACAGCCACCTCAATATTGACTGCGGTAATTCTTTAGCCATTAAAATCATTAGGAAATAATTCATGTTATCATCACTATCTTCTCAAAATGTTATCCAGTATCTGCTCAATGCAGGACTGTGTAGCGCGGAAGATGGCGCTGCATATAGATCTGTATTGCCAGAAAATACCAAGAAGAATCGAAATTTACTGGTCATACTGGCAGATAATCGCCAACTGCTGATTAAACAGGAACGGAACATTAATAATGATCAAAGTTCTCATGAACTTTTTAATGAGTCGCTATTTCACCAGTTATTACAGCAATTTCCAGTAATTGGTAATATTGGCGCGATATCATCATCATTGCTCCACTTTGATGCGGAAAATTCTATCCTGGTGCGGAGCTACTTAAGCGAATATGTGGAGTTAGGAAAATTTTATCAACACAGCAGTATTTTTCCCACAGAAATTGCCAGCGCGATTGGTACTACGTTAGCAGGATTACACCGAGCCACGTTTAATAAACGTGAGTATCGTGATTTTATGTCCACTGCGCCCGCAGGACAGTTTCGCTATAATTTTTACAATCCCGCCCAAGGCATACCATCAATAAATCCAGACACATTTGGGACAATTCCCACTGAAGCACTACAATTTCATCTGCTTTATCAGCGTTACGAAAGTTTAGAATCCGCTATTGCTGATTTAGCTTATGAGTGGAAACCATCTTGTTTAACTCACAACGATTTACATCTAAGTAATATTTTAGTTCATTCCCGATGGGAACAGCTAGATAATTGCCTGATAAAATTGATTGACTGGGAAGCTTGCAGTTGGGGAGATCCAGCTTTTGATTTAGGAACGCTATTAGCAAGTTATTTAAGAATTTGGCTGTCTAGTTTAATAGTAGATCCAACATTAGAGTTAGCAGAATCTTTAAGTTTAGCCATGATTCCTCTAGAGGAAATACAACCTTCAATTCTGGCTTTAATCCGGGCTTATCTTGATGCTTTCCCCATGATTTTAGAATATCATCAAGACTTCATTGTGCGGGTAATTAAGTTTGCAGGTTTAGCATTAATTCAACAGATTCAAAATAGAATTGAATGCCAAAAATCCTTTGATAATAGTAACTTATGTATGCTCGAAGTTGCTAAAAGCCTGTTGACTATGCCCGAGCAATCAGTATTGACAATTTTTGGGATCTCCGCAGCAGAAATTTTCCAATCTGTCCCCACATTGCAAAAACTTCCTCAACCCCAAAAGGAACAACAATTAGTCCGTCTTTATTACGAAAAAACTCGTCTGCGCGGTTGTTAGTCATGTTATTCCTGATACTTACAAATATATTTTCCTGAAATTTGAGGTGCAAAACAAGTTAATGTTTGATGATTCTCCCAATCAAATTTTCCAGTCATTATGCGATATTGCCAGTAATATCCAGATTAAACCTAATTTTTGTATTTACCATCCCCATTATCAACCTTTTGCTTTACCCGCGAATATAGCAAATAGGTTTCAACAAAATCCACCTTCTTTAAAACAGAAGTATTTGAACATACTGCTGAGAAATTTTCTCTATGGAATTTATTATAATGGTTCACTGCAAACAGTCTTAGCTGCAAATAATAATAATTGCCAATCTCAGGTAAATTTCCTAGAAAATAATAGTTTAGGTGTAGATGAAAATTTCTATGAACAACTACATCATAGCAATCATGGTACAGGCCATTATGAACCCAATTGGCAGATTTTGAGAATTGAACCTGATGGTAGTATGGCTGTGATTAAGGACGGATTAACCTTATATATTGAGCCAGAATGTTATCTACAACCCCGGAAAAAGTTGCCCAAAGTGGGGGAATTAATAGCAATATGGATGCCTAAAAATCGCTTGCAAAATGGCTGTTATGTGGCAGTTAGCAATATAGGAATAGAAAACCAAAATGCAGAAAATGCTGATTTAGGAGGAGGACGAATTTATTTTAATTTTACGTCAACAGGGGCAATTGCTATTATGGAGAGCCTAACCCAAGCCTTAAATAATGCGGCTATTGCCTTTAGTTTTCAGGTTCTTTATAATCCCGCAGCTTATGGGCGTTATGATGCCGGAGTGCTGCATTTTGAATGCCAAGATTACCCGACAATTCGGACTATTCTTCAAGATATTTATCAAGAACATCAAGCTTATTTTCAGCCAGAAATTCCCTTATTTACTAAATTTTTAGCACCGGGGTTAGGGTTAGCAGAAGAACCAAATCAAAAATTTGCTCCTCAAGAAAGTTTTGGGATGAATCGTTGTCAAATTGTGGCCAATGCGTTGTTAGAATCTTGGCAAAAGGGTAAAAATGCCCTGGAGGAACGGATAGAAGTTATTAATCAACACTTTGCCCAAAATTTAGTTGATATGCAGCATCCTTATCTTAATCCTAGTTCTGAGGATATTTATCAGCCTATGAACTACCCCATCTTACTTCGTTGAAGATGGGGTTTCTAGGTCCCCTTAAACTCAGTGGCGATACCTCAACTACTGAAAGGATAATTTCCCAATTGCGCGGGAAACATCCAGGACACACAGACAGATGGTATATCGAAAAAGCAATTTTTGACTGGGAACGCGATAAAGGACGTTAAGTAGGTGAACACAATAAAAATAAATAATAGCAAGTCTGGTGACTATATAGGTATGGAACGGGTCATTAAAAGTGGGATTGGTTGGCGCATAGGTTGGAATCCAGTTGCACCAGAATTTACAGGATTAGTCGGTACAGAAGATTGGGCGATAGAATTAACGGAAGCAGAATTAAACGAATTTTGTCGCCTTTTTAATCAGCTTGCAGATACGATGAAGCATCTAAGTACGGAGTTGATGGACGATGAAAAAATTGCCTGTGAAGCCGAAAGCGATTTATTATGGATGGAGGTGGAAGGTTATCCTTGTGCCTACAATCTCCGCTTCATCCTCAATACAGGAAGGGGGACAGAAGGTAAATGGGTTGCTTCAGCCGTGTCAGAATTGTTGCAAGCAATCAGAATGCTCAAGCCATCAGCCTGAGTACGGATCTATCGGCACGAGTTGGTAAATTTATAATAGCATATTTGCGAAGTTAGGATTAAGTTGTGCGTTTTGAGGAGATTTTCTCTACTTTTAGGAATTATTAATTGCTCATTAATCCAGTTCTATCCGTAAACAACGTTCAACGGCCAATTCCTAATTACCAATTACTAATCCCTGTGTTAGATTGGGCATACTTGATATATATTTTTTCCTTTGACACAGCCGCCATTATGGTAATTACAAAAAGTAAACTGGTTTTGAGTGCTACGGTGGTAACGCTTTCTACAATCGCCGTTACTGGTCTGGGTATTCACTCAATTGGTAAGGCTTCATTTAAAGATAGTCACAAGGATTTGGTAGATGAAGTTTGGCAAAATATTTACTACCGATATGTAGATGGCACTTTTAATCAGGTAGATTGGCAAGCTGTTCGCAAGGAATATTTAAGCAAGTCCTATACTGATGATAAAGCGGCCTATAAGTCCATTCGGGAAATGCTGAAAAAGCTGGAAGATCCTTACACCCGGTTTATGGACCCAGAGGAATTCAAGAATATGCAAGTTGATACCTCTGGTGAACTTACGGGTATTGGTATCACTATCAGTCAGGATGAAAAAACTAAACAACTGGTTGTAATTGCTCCCATTGAAGATACACCAGCATTTAAAGCCGGTATTTTAGCTAAAGATATTATTCTCGAAATTGATGGTAAAAACGCCAAAGGTATGGATACTAATGATGCAGTATCCCTAATTCGTGGACAATCAGGCAGCAAGGTGAGGTTGACAATTCTGCGGAATGGTCAGAAAAAAGAATTTAATATTCAACGAGCGCGCATTGAAATTCATCCTGTCCGCTTTTCGGAAAAGAAAACTCCAGCGGGGAATCTTGGCTATATTCGCTTGAATCAATTCAGTGCTAATGCCAGCAAGGAAATGAAAAATGCTATTCAAAGTTTAGAAGCTAAAAAGGTTTCTGGATATGTTTTAGATTTACGTGGTAATCCTGGAGGGCTGTTATACGCGAGTATAGAAATTGCTCAAATGTGGATGAATAAAGGCACGATTGTCTTTACTATTGACCGCCAAGGTACACAAGATAAACAAGTTGCCAATGGCAAGGCTTTAACTGATAAACCTTTGATGATATTAGTAGATAAAGGGTCAGCTAGTGCTAGTGAAATTCTTTCTGGGGCATTGCAAGATAATAAACGAGCGACTTTAGTTGGAAATCAAACTTTTGGTAAAGGTTTAGTCCAGTCTGTACAACCTTTAAAATCTGGCGCTGGTTTGGCTGTAACTATTGCTAAATATCATACTCCTAGCGGTAAAGATATTAATAAACACGGTATTGATCCAGATGTGAAGGTAGAATTAACTGATGCCCAACGTCAAAAGTTATGGTTAGGCGGAAGGGATAAATTAGCGACTCTTGAAGATCCTCAATTTGCTAAGGCTGTGGAATTGTTAGGTAAAAAATCGGCTCAAAACACCAATACAATTCAGCAGAATTAAATGATTTCTTCAGCCATTACCAAGAAACCTGGCTTTTAATTCTTCTAATTCTTTATCTATGGGATTATTGCTAGGAGATTGTGGTTGAGAATTAGGGTTTTGTGGTTGGGGTTTACCACCTGTAAATTGAGTTTTTAGTTCTTGTAATTCTTTCTCGATTTGGGTGGAAGTTCTAACCACAGCGGGAGGTTGAGACGTGGGTGGAGTTATTTGTTTGGGTGGTAAAGATGATGGTTGAAAATTCAAATCTTTGATCACTTCATCAACTGTTTGGTAGCGGTGACTGGGGACGGTTTCTACCATTTTGTCAATGATTCGGCTCAATTCTTGACTCACAGGAGTTTTTAGATATTGTCCCCATATCCAAGCTGCGTTATGGGTATCGTAGGAGTCAAAAGGCGATCGCTCTGTTAACAGATTAATACAAGTTACCCCTAAACTATAGATATCACTGGCGAAAAGTGCCTTCCCGCGCATTTGTTCCGGGGCGACATATTCGAGACTACCTATACTGGTTCCCGTGCGGTTTAGGGCTGTTTCTGTGGCGGATTTCGCTGCCCCAAAATCAACTATAACTAATTTGCGATCGCTATTGCGACGAATGATATTTTCTGGTTTAATGTCTCGATGTATAACTCGTTTACCATGACAAAATTGCAGCACTGACAATAAATCATGCAGTAATTGTCGAATCTGCGTTTCATTGAAAGCCCCATTTTGTTCTAATTCTTGGTGTAAATTTAGTCCATTAATAAATTCCTGAACTAAATACTGTCTGTCATCTTGGTTACAATATGCCAAAAGTGCAGGAATTTGGGAATGTTGTCCCAATTCATCCAACTGAACAGCCTCTTGATTAAATAATTCTACTGCCTTTTGTACCGTATTTGTCCCTTGGGATTGGGGGAAAAATTGCTTAATTACACAGGGTGGCTTTGAGGGTTTATCCTCATCTACAGCGAGAAAGGTTCTACCAAAACCACCTTGTCCGATAGGTTTAATAGCGCGGTAACGTTCTTTTAGGAATAATTTCGTCCCACAGGTTTGACAAAACTTAACATCATCAGTGTTTTCTGGGTGAGAACAATGGGGATTAAGACAATAACTCATAAATAAATAAATGATACTTGTCTTTATTGTGCCTTATGCTTGTAAAAACGTGGTTATTAACTTTTATTTTATTTTTAAGTAATGTTAAGAGATTTTTTTAATGCTACTTCCACCTGATTAAATAGATCAGATGGTAAAATTCCTATTCTTTTGTGAAAAACTGAATTATGGACAGTAGCAATTTTATCAGCCCTAATCAATGATGTTTTTTTTAGTCCTGTTTTTATGAAGTCAGTGTGTGTCTCTGACATTAATACCCAATTTTCACTTAAATCATCAGTGGGAACTTTGGAAAAAATACCCAATATAATAAATTCTTCTCGATGAACTGATAAAATAAGGGCTGGTCTTAATTTTGTAGCAGTTAAATCGCTAAAAGGGAAACGGACTAACCAGATTTCTAAAGATTTAGGCTTCATCATTATAAATATCTTCTTCTGGGTCATTCCACTCCTGAAATCCAGTTTCTGCAAGCTGCATCATTGTTAATATATTACCATTATCTGCAAGCTTCATTTTAGATGTAAAAGCTTCTATTTCTAGAATTTTTGATTCTTGATTTAAAATTCTCTCTTCTAATTCTTTAATTGGATTTGCTAATGTTTGGTGGCTTTCTTCAACTGCAATAACTGCATTGCTAACAGGGTTAGTCATAAGTTGAGATGATTGCTGGTTTTGGATAACTGGTTTAACTTTTGCACTTTGAAAACTATTTTCATCTTTGGGTATCCCTGTAAAAGATTTGATTGTTTCAGGAGTTAAAGACCTAATTAATTCAGGATTATCTTGAATCCTTAAAATTAGTTCTGGTTGTATTTCATCTTCGGGAATACCTGTACAAGATTCGATTACTGTAGGAGTTAAAGATTTGATGTATTCAGGATTATTTTTAATCTGAGCTAAAATTACTTCTGTCATCATTTGGAACTGCATTTGGAACTGAAATTTTCTTTCTGCTTCTACTGCTTCTATTCGTGCTTCTTCTAGTTTTTTATCCTTCAATATTTGCTGATTAAGAAATGCTTTAATCACAGAACCTTCCGCTACAAATGCAATCTGAGGATGTAGAGATTCAAAAGCAAAAATTATCTGATCTTTATAGCCCTGATCATTCTCGCATATCCAGACCGCCATCAACCTTTTACCCCGAATTAATGAAGTCGCTAATTGATTATTACCAATATTACCATCAGCATGAAAAGGGGGATGGGGATTTTTTTTAGTAGGTTTTTTGGTATTTTTTTCTATTTTTACGTCAATTTCATCAGTATCAACAAGAGGAGATAGAGTTATCCATGTAATCTTATGTTCTGTATCTTCAAAATAAAGTTTAACTTGATCAAGACAAAGTTCATCACCTTCAAATTCTTGATCTTCATTAGTTGATACTCCTAGTAGAGTTTGTCCAATAGGAAATTCATTGATTACCATATTTATCACGCTTTTTCCTGGCTTGTTTAAGAATTTTAATAGCAGTTTCCGCGTCTGTATCTCCCTTAGCAGCTAAATTAGCTAACTCTGCCACCCTAATATTCTGATAATCGCTGCGTAATTGACTAACCTGTCCTTGTCCTCCACCACGTTCACGAATAGCATCAGCAATGAAGTTATCTTTAATATTAACAAGATTGCCAAGTTTTTTCAGTCCACCAGGTGTGAGTTGAACTTCCCCCTGTTCATCCATTGAGTAAATGCGAGATTAAATTATATAATTTGAGTATCTAAGTCCTTATCTTAACATTTTTCCATCAAAACTAGGTATAAACATCTAAAAACCCGATCAAGGTTGACCGGGTTCTAGTGAATTTGCAGGTTTCAAATGATTAAAGTAAGTAAGTGATTGTAAGTTACTAAGGGTGGACTTTCTAAAACGCAAACACAGCATCTCTACGTCTTTCCGCTCTGGGATTTGGCTTCGCCATCTTATCTAAAGTTTGGCTAGTTGCCACTTTATGATCAATAATGCTGTACTTGTGGGGCTAATGACGGGGGACACTAGATCAATTGCCCTTTCTCTTAGTTGGTTTCTTCTTAACTTGGTGTCCTATGGATTTAATATATCATTTCATTTTGGATGTGGAATATGTTCTTTACATTTATTAACAAATAGGTGGAAAGGAAGAAGAGTAAAATAAAATCGATATTTACCGTTATTCAAAATTACAAACTGTTGTAAAATGTCGTCAGAATTCCCAATTGGTAGTAAAGTCCGTGTGGTATCATTGCCACCTTATGTCAAAACCGCTGACCCAATGCCTATGTTACGTCCTGCTGATGTAATTTATGTTGGTGAGGAAGGTATAGTTCTTGACCGTCGCCCTGGTGGTTATTGGGGTATACGCTTGACTAGAGGCGCTTTTCTTATAGATAGCCAATACATTGAGAGTATCGAAAAACCACTAGAAAACCAGTCAGATTCAGAATAGCGGCTAACAAGAATGTAAACTTATATTAAGTTATATTTCTGGTGAAGACTATGATTTCGCGCCGCACTTTTATTAGCATTCTATTTGCCACTTGCTTGGCTGTTATCAGTTGGTTGAATTTTACCCCTCCTGCTCAAGCTTTAGGTGGTATATTACCGGCAATTGATCAACCTGCACCTGAATTTACCTTACCAACTAATACGGGGAATGGTGAGGTTTCCCTGGCTGATTTCCGGGGTAAGTGGGTGGTTCTCTATTTCTACCCGAAAGATTTTACCTCCGGTTGTACTATTGAAGCAAGACGGTTTCAGCAAGATCTACCTAAGTACATTGAGAAAAATACTGAAATTATTGGTATCAGTGCTGATGATATTGATTCCCATGCAGAATTTTGTGATTCAGAAGGGTTAAAATTTCCTTTGTTAGCTGATACTAAGGGTGAAGTTAGTAAAGCTTATGGTTCTTGGATAGGTGTTGTCTCTATGCGCCATAGTTTTATTATTGATCCTCAAGGGATATTAAGAGCAACTTTTGTGGGAGTTAATCCGAGTATTCACAGTACGGAAGTTTTAGCAAAGTTAACAAAATTGCAATCTGCTGTTTTTTAAAATAAGTTTTCACTCTGTCTCTCTGCGGTGAAAAGGTTTTTTATCTAACCACAGAGGCACAGAGAACACAGAGAGAAGGAGGTTATACTAAATTAAGATGAAGCTCCATAGAATAAGATTTCAAAAATAATTAAACGCAGATAAACGCAGATGAACGCAGATGAATTTATGAATTTTATAGGAGTGCTAATTTTTTTATGAATCATGATCCTTATATTGTTAAACCAGGTGATCAAATTTCTTTGGTAAAGGACTATAACCCAGGTTATAAATGTGAGTTTCACCAAAAAGGTGATGCGGTGAAAAAATTAAAGGTAGGTATTTTACAATTAGCGAAATATCAAGATATTCTTTATGCTCAAAATACCTATTCTTTATTGATTATTTTTCAAGCAATGGATGCTGCTGGTAAAGATAGTACGATTAAACACGTGATGTCTGGCGTTAATCCTCAAGGATGTCAGGTATTTAGTTTTAAATCACCGAGTGAAGAAGAGCTAGATCATGATTATTTATGGCGTTCAATGAAGTCTTTGCCAGAAAGGGGAAGAATTGGCATTTTTAATCGTTCATATTATGAAGAATTACTCATAGTCCGTGTCCATCCAGAAATTCTTAAAAAACAACAATTACCCAATTTTCCTCAAGATAATCATATATGGAAACAGCGATTTGAGGAAATTAATAATTTTGAAAAATACTTGTTCAATAATGGGGTAATTGTCCTCAAGTTTTTTCTAAATGTTTCAAAATCGGTGCAAAAAAGACGGTTTTTAGAACGGATTGAATCACCGGAGAAAAATTGGAAACTTTCTGTTAGTGATGTTCGGGAAAGGGCTTTTTGGGATGATTATATGGATGCCTATGAGCAGGTGTTTAACCATACAAGTACAGAATTTGCACCTTGGTATATTGTTCCTGCTGATCGTAAATGGTTTACACGCTTAGTGGTAGCAGATATTATTTGCCAAAAATTGCAGGAATTAAATTTGCAATATCCGCAAATGAGTGAAGAACATAAACAGCAATTATTAGCAGCCAAAAAAACTTTAGAAGCAGAAAATTAGTGAATTAAAAGATCCTGTGTAGAGACGTTCCATGGGTAGGGATTCTCGGCTCTACATTTTTGTCCCCAAATGCTTATTTGGAAAGTTCTATACGTCTGTGGATACAGGGAATGAATTGAAAATTTTGATATTTTAAGGATGGGGGAAACTATAATCTTCAAGATAAATATGCCAAATCTTCCTAACTTTGATATTGTGGCTTTAGCGGCTTCTGCTGGGGGGTTGACGGCGTTAATTGAGGTACTTTCACATTTACCCGCAGATTTCAAAGCAGCAATTGTGATTGTTCAACATTTAGATCCTCGTCATCCATCTCTCATGGCAGAAATTCTCAGTCGTCGGACTCTACTGAAAGTAGTACAGGCAAAACAAGGAGACAAACTCACACCCGGGACTGTTTATATTGCTCCTCCTAATAATCATTTGTTGGTGAATAGTGATGGTACAGCCTCTTTATCGCAGTCGGAAATGGTGCATTTTCTCCGTCCTTCGGCAGATTTATTGTTTGAATCTCTGGCTGGAAGTTATAAAGAAAGAGCGATCGCTGTTGTCCTCACAGGAACTGGCAGTGATGGGGCAATGGGAGTAGAAGCAATTCAAAAAATGGGTGGGACGGTAATTGCCCAAGATGAAAAAAGTGCTGAATTTCCAGGAATGCCGTCCGCAGCAATTAAGACTGGGAATGTAGATTTTATCCTCCCTTTAGCAGAAATTTCTTCAGCTTTGCTAACTTTGGTGATGCCTCATCCTGATTTGTAATCTATTACCAATTTAGTTTATTACAAAAAATTGACTATAATAACATAGATACCCGACTTCTTTGAGAAGTCGAGTATCTGGGGGGATCTGGTGATTCTGTATCTCTATAACGTAGTTCATTTATTAGAGGATGTTTTAAAAGTTTTTAATGTGTAAACAGACCCCTCTCCAAACCTCTCCCCTACCAGGGGAGAGGCTTTAAAACCCCCATTCCCTTGTAGGGAAGGGGGGAAGGGGGGTTAGGTTTTTGGAGATTATGGGTTTCATATAATACTTTTCAAACAACCTCTTAGCAAAATCATGATTTATTTTATGAATGTCCCACAGAAAGACCCTGATTTTGAAAACCTCCTCGAATATTTGCGAATCAACCGAGGCTTTGATTTCACAGGTTATAAACGTTCAACTTTAATGCGCCGTGTTACTAAAGAAATGGAGACTTTAAATATAGATACTTTTGTCAATTATCAAGATTATTTAGAAGTTCATCCAGATGAGTTTAAAAATTTATTTAATACTATTTTAATTAACGTCACCGCTTTTTTTAGAGATGCTTCAGCGTGGGAATATTTAGCTAAAGAAGTTATTCCTAATATCATCAAAAATAAACAACCAGATCAACAGATTCGATTTTGGAGTGCTGGTTGTGCTTCTGGGCAAGAAGCTTACACTTTAGCAATAATAATAGCGGAAATATTGGGAATAGAAGAGTTTCGTAATCGGGTAAAAATCTACGCAACAGATGTAGATGAAGAATCTCTCGTTCAAGCTCGTCAAGCTAGTTATTCAAGCAAAAATATTGATGAAGTCCCGTCAGAATTACGCGATAAATATTTTGATATAGTCAATAAAAATTATGTTTTTCGCCAAGATTTGCGTCGTTGTGTAATTTTTGGTCGTCATGATTTACTTCAAGATGCCCCGATTTCTCGGTTAGATTTATTGATTTGTCGCAATACCTTAATGTATTTTAATTCGGAAACCCAAGGAAAGATTATCAATCGCTTTCATTTTGCTCTTAATGATCATGGCTATCTGTTTTTAGGAAAAGCAGAAATGCTAGTTATGCACTCTAATTTATTTATCCCTATAGATTTAAAAGACCGTGTATTTGAAAAAGTAGCTTTAGGAAACTTCCGCAGTCGTCAACTAGTTATGAACAATTTAGAAAATCAAGAATCAACTACTGATTTGTCTCAAGAAATACGCATTAGAGATTTGGCTTTTGATACAGCATCTAGCGCCCAAGTTGTAGTAGATAATAATGGCATATTAATTATGATTAATGAACAAGCTCGTAATTTATTTGGTCTGACAATAAAGGATTTAAATCGCCCTTTTCAGGATTTAGAATTATCCTATAGACCTGTGGAATTACGCTCAGTAATTGAGCAAGTATATAATGAACGTCATCCGATTATACTCACAAATGTTGAACGTTATCAGTCTAATTCAGAAATTCAAAATTTAGATGTGCGGGTTATTCCTTTACAAGATAATAATCAAATTATTCTGGGTGTAACAGTTACGTTTAATGATGTCACCCGTTATCTGAAACTCCAGACAGCATTACAACTTTCTCGACAGGAACTAGAAACAACCAATGAAGAATTGCAATCAACTAATGAAGAGCTAGAAACAACCAATGAAGAATTACAATCTACCAATGAAGAATTAGAAACAACCAATGAAGAATTGCAATCAACAAATCAAGAAATGGAGACAATGAATGAAGAACTGCAATCGGCTAATGAGGAGTTACAAACAATTAATCATGAATTAAGCGATCGCACCAGTGAACTTGACCAAAGTAATATTTTTCTTTCTTCTATTTTAGGCTGTCTGCAAATGGGAATGGTAGTCTTAGATAATAACTTGAATATTTTAATTTGGAATCATACAGTTGAAGATATGTGGGGTTTACACAGTGAGGAAGTAGTTCATAAATCTTGGTTTAGCTTGGATATTGGTTTACCTGTAGAAAAATTGCGAAATCCAATTCGTGATATTATGTCCGGTAAAAAGAAGTTCCAGGAAATACTCCTTAATGGCACTAATCGTCGCGGCAGACAAATCCAATGTTATATTGCCTGTAGTCCCCTAATGAATGAAACAGTAAAAGGTGTTATTATCATGATGACAGATATTGAAAAAATCAACAGTATGATTTCTCCAACAAAAATTGAAGAAAGACAACGGGAAGGATAATTGTCAGTGGTCAGGAGTTAGAATATATAATCTTAGTTTTTAATTGTTAATTTTGAATTTTTAATTGTTGATCTATGTCTATAATTATTGCTGGAGAACGGAGTGGAGTCGGGAAAACAACAGTTACACTTACCCTATTAGCATCTTTACGTCGTCGTGGTGTGAAAGTACAATCTTTCAAAGTCGGACCCGATTATATTGATCCTATGTTTCATCAATATGTAACTGGTCTTCCTTGTCGAAATTTAGATGCTGTACTAACCTCAGAAAATTATATTCAAAAATGCTTTAACCATCATTCTCCGCAAAGTGAATATACTTTAGTTGAAGGTGTAATGGGTTTATTTGATGGTATTGGTCAGTTAGCAAATACAAATGGAAAAACAGACTTTGCAAGTACAGCGCACGTTGCCAGATTATTAGATATCCCCATCATCTTAGTCATAGATTGTAGTCGCTTATCGGGTTCAGTAGCGGCAATTGCACACGGTTATTGTTCTTTAGATAGTAGAATTAAAGTTGCTGGTTTAGTATTAAATCGGGTGGGAAGTGATCGACATTTATCATTATTAAAAACTTCCCTTGCACCTTTACAATTACCCATACTTGGTGTTTTAAGAAGACAAGATAACATTACCATTCCTGACCGTCATCTGGGTTTAATTCCCACTTCAGAACTACCAGAATTAGATCAGATAATTAATAGTTTAGCAGATATAGGTGATACTTACTTTGATTGGGACAAACTTCTACCACTTTTAAAATCATCATCTTCCCCAATTCCCAATTCTCAATTACCAATTACCAATTCCTCAGTAAAAATTGCTGTAGCGCGAGATCAAGCCTTTAATTTTTACTATCAAGATAACTTAGATCTACTAGAAGAATTAGGAGCAGAATTAGTATTTTGGAGTCCATTAAATGATGATCAATTACCAAAAGATATCCAAGGAATGTATTTTGGTGGAGGGTTTCCTGAAGTATTCGCACAACAATTAGCTGCAAATATTAGCCTAATTCAAGCAGTCAAAAATTCAATTTCAGCAGGAATACCCACAATTGCTGAATGTGGAGGATTGATGTATTTGTGTGAGCAAATTATTGACTTTGACGGTAACTCTTGGCCAATGGTGGGAATATTACCCACTCATGCACAAATGGATAAAAGATTAACATTAGGATATCGTCGCGCGGTAATTTTAGAAAATACTTTTTTACTTGATAGCAATAAACATATTTTTGGCCATGAATTTCATCGTTCTCATTTAATCACTAATTCTCCCCAACCATTATTTAATACCTATCGCTATGATTGTGATGAAAATACAGGTTTTGAAGGTTGGTATTTACCTAATGTTCATGCTTCCTATATTCATCAACATTGGGGAGAAAGTAGAGAAATACCTCAAAGATTTATTCAAGAATGTTTAAAATCCTAGTTAAAAATGACATTAAATGTTTTAGAAATGAAAACTATTAGAGTTTTTATAGGCTGTTTGGGTTTGTGGCTATTCTTAGATATAGCTGCTCATTTGGGTGCGGAAATTTTTTGGTTTCAGGAAGTTGGTTATCTAGAAGTATTTCTACAAAGATTGTTAACTCAGGGGAGTTTATGGTTATTTATTGTGAGTTTGAGTGCCATTTACTTGTTAGGAAATCTCACTTTAGCTGAAAGGTTAAAATATCCCCCTTTTCCTAATTCTAGTCCGATACAGGAAATAAAAATTAGTCGCAAATTAACCACTTTTCTTAGTCCTCAGTATCCCACAAATAATCAATCTCCTCAATGGCATAATTATACCAATAAAATTAAATTGCGATGGCTTTTACCTCTAATCCTAGGATTAATTTTTTTGATGTGTTTAGTGTTAGCACAATATGGAGAAATTGCCCTCTCTTATTGGCCAGGGAAAGTTAATCAATCCAGTTTATCAGTGCCACTGCTATTGCGAGTAGATATAATTTTGCAGTTGGGAAAACAGATAATTTCTCAACCTTTGTATTTAGGATTATTTGGGGGATTGTCCATGGCTATATTAATTTATAGCAAATTCTTCCTCAGAGCGATCGCTATTATTTTTAGTCTCAGTTTGGGCTGGATAATGTCTCAATATTGGTCAAAAATTCTCTTATCTTTTCATCCTATTTCCTTTGATCATTCTGAACCATTATTTGGCAAAGATATCAGTTTTTATATTTTCCATCTGCCGATCTGGGAACTCTTAGGATTTTGGTTAATAGGATTATCTCTATATGGTTTTATTAGCGTTATTCTCACCTATTTATTATCAGCTAATAGCTTCAGAGAAGCTATTTTTCCAGGATTTTCTTCTCCACAAATGCGCCATTTATTGGGCTTATCTGGCTGTTTAATGTTAGTAGTATCTTTAAATTATTGGCTGAGTCGTTATCAACTGCTTTACTCGGTTCGTGGAGTGAGTTATGGAGCTAGTTATACTGATGTTAAAGCCCAATTACCAGCAGATACAATATTATATATTTTATCGGTAGCTATAGCCTTATATTTATTGTGGTTAACTGTATTTTGGCAACAAAAATCCTCACATCATCGCTGGGCAATTTATACATTAGGTATGTATATAACTTTTATATTAATCGGTAATTTTATTTTACCTATGGCTGTACAAAGTTTTATTGTTGAGCCAAATGAATTACAAAAAGAACAACCTTATATAATGCGAAATATTGACCTAACTCGTCAAGCATTTAATTTAGATGTCATTGATTCTCAAATATTTAACCCCACAGGAAAACTCACAGAAGCAGATATTAAAGCTAATGAATTAACAATTAAAAATATTCGGCTTTGGGATCAAGAACCATTATTAAAAACCAATCGTCAATTACAACAAATTCGTCCTTATTATCAATTCCCTGATGCTGATATTGATAGATATTTAATTAAAAATAACGGGACTCAAGAAAAACAACAGGTACTAATTGCAGCGAGAGAATTAAATTATCCAGATGTTCCTCTCCCCGCACAAACATGGGTAAACCAAAATATGATTTATACTCATGGTTATGGCTTCACTATGAGTCCAGTTAATACCGTTGCTGCTGCTGGATTACCAGAATATTTTGTCAAAGATATTAGCCAAAATGGTAGCGTCTTAAATACTTCTAATGCCAATATTCGTGCCAGTATTCCCATCGGACAACCCCGAATTTATTATGGAGAAATTAGTAATACTCATGTTATGACTGGGACAAAAGTTAAAGAATTAGATTATCCCAGTGGCAGCGATAATGTTTATAATACCTATGATGGATTAGGTGGTATTCATATCAACTCTCTATGGAAAAGATGGCTATTTTCTATATATTTAAAAGATTGGAAAATGGTATTTACCAGAGATTTTTTGCCAGAAACTAAAGTATTATTACGACGAAATATTAACCAACGAATTCAAACTATTGCCCCTTTTTTAAAATTCGATAGTGATCCTTATTTAGTTGCGGTAGATGCCCATATAGATGGTAAAAATCAACAATTTCCTGGCCAAGAAAATTATCTTTATTGGATAGTTGATGCTTACACCACAAGCGATCGCTATCCTTACTCAGACACAGGTAAAAATAGTATTAACTATATCCGTAATTCCGTCAAAGTCGTTATTGATGCTAATAACGGTACAGTCAGATTTTACATTGCCGATGCCGCCGATCCATTGATTACAGCTTGGTCAAAAATATTTCCCAAAATGTTTCAACCACTGAGGAATTTACCAGTCAATCTCCGCAGTCATCTCCGTTATCCAGTAGATTATTTCAAAATTCAATCTGAACGCTTAATGATCTACCACATGACAGATCCTCAAGTATTTTATAACAGAGAAGATCAATGGCAAATTCCCAATGAAATCTATGACAACGAAAGCCGTAAAGTTGAACCCTACTATTTAATAACCAGTCTCCCCAACGTCTCCTTTGAAGAATTCATCCTCTTACTTCCCTACACACCCAAACAACGCACCAATTTAATCGCTTGGTTAGCAGCACGTTCTGATGGCGAAAATTATGGCAAATTACTATTATATAACTTTCCTAAAGAACGCTTAATTTATGGACAAGAACAAATTGAAGCCAGAATAAATCAAGATCCAGTTATTTCTCAACAAATTTCTCTGTGGAATCGTCAAGGTTCAAGAGTAATTCAAGGTAATCTGTTAATAGTTCCCATTGAGCAATCATTACTATATGTTGAACCAATTTATTTAGAAGCCACACAAAATAGTTTACCAACATTAGTAAGAGTAGTTGTAGCCTATGAAAATCGCATCATCATGGCACCCACCTTAGAACAAGCACTACAAGGAATCTTTCAACCAGAAATTGCACCACCAACAACTATCATTCGTCCCCTGTAGGGGCAATGATCCTGTGCTTACCCCAAAACCCTATCAGGGCAACCACGAGGGTTTACCCCTACCATTAAATTAATAGACATCTCCGGTAATTAAATGTGCGTGGTTTGAAACCCTTGTACAGACGTTCTATAGAACGTCTCTACATTCATTTTCGGAGAGGTCTAATGTATCGGTCTTCTAGAAATTCAAAAATTTAAACAACTATTACAATACTGTATTTTTAATATCCACCTACCACTTCAGGTATATATTCACATAATAAAAAACAAAACTATTGACAGAGATAACTAATCTTTACTTTTGCTAAACCTATAATCAGAAGCTATATACAGCTTTACCTAAACAAATCCTAGACTTAAATTAAAAGTTTGAAAATTCAACATCAGTCACAATTAAAACAGACTTTATATTGAGGGGTTTGCCACTTGGTTCTGTCACACTTGTTAATTAAGAACCATTATAGATTATTAAGGAAAATAAGATGTATATAGAGCAGGTATTGGGAAATACACTCATGGCCGACAATACCAATTTGTCCATTGCTCAAAGTGCAGTTCAACAAGAAAAAGTCCAAGTCCAATATCACAACATCCAAATACCAGATTTAGCACTATCTTTAGCTCCTCTGGGATTTATTTTTGTTTGGGCTATGTTTCTCCTACTTTTTCATAAAATCCGCACCAATACAGATGATCGGGTATGCGTGAAAAGTAAAATTCTACAAAAAGTTCCCTGTAAAAAATGTCAATTTTTTGCCAATAACCATTATTTAAAATGTGCTGTCAAACCTGATTCTGTTCTCACAGAAGCAGCCATAGACTGTTCTGAATACGTACCTAAAAAAGTTGGCTTTTCCCATAAAAATTTATTTCGCTAAATACCATATCCCCGACTTATTAAAAAAGTCGGGTATCTATTTCCGATTAGTCCATAAGTGCCATCTATCCGTCCTAAAAAGCGTCTGTGAGTACGTGGAATCCCGATTTCTAAATAGGGCTTGCTGAAAAAGTGGAAAAAGGCAAGAAAAAAGATGACTAAGTAATTAAGTAAAAGTAACTATAAGTTTTTGTCGTTTAAAATTAGGCAAAATATCACTTTTACTAATCAAATCAGAGAAATTAAAGAGAATTGCGGTAAAATTGCTGTTGTAATTCGTTTTTCAGGTACAATATGCTATTAGTAGCGCAGCAAAAACTCCAACACATTAATACCATTGCCCATGAAGGTAAAGTAGTCGTCCTCACTACTGACATTGATGGAAAAATTTGGTACACAGTCAAGCAAGATGGCTTTGAAGATAGTTACCTTAACACTCCAGAAGCTGAAAAAACTGGGTGGGAAAGGTGGCAAGAACTGGAATTTCCCAAGGAAGAAAAAGATGATCAGTCCGTCATTGACAAGGAAAAAGCCGAACTCACTGACCAAAAAGGCGCATTTATTCTCAAGTCACTTTACAGAACCCACACGGAGACTGCTGTTGCTCCAGTACAAGCAATTTCGGCATTGGGACACATTTATATTTTCCGTCAGTCCAAGTCTAATACCCTTTTGGTAGACAGGTTTGTATTAGACGGGATGACTAATAAGCTAAACCGTAAATTAGAAGTGCGGTTTAAGCGCAGTAAGCAGAAACACACCCCCACAAAGAACATGAATAAGGGGTCTAATGGAGTCCTCAATAATATTGACACCTTAGACTTTCGTGATGCTGACGGGAACTTTTTCTACGAACCCACCACCGAATTATGTTTGGTAAATAACCTACATAAAGGTTGGTTTTCTGTGGTGTTAGTTCCGACAATTGAAAATGATGTTCATCGCTGGCATATTTTCGCTTACAACAGCAAAACCAAGCAAGTCGAACTAACCACCATTCGGACATCAGAAGAAGGGTTATTTGAGGTCAAAGATTATACTGTTTTTGAAGAAATCAATGAAACCCTAGTTCCTCGTCAAATTGCTGGAATCATTAAACGCACCCTAGACATATCAGGAACAACAATTACAAACGGCTTAACCGCTACCCAATACGACCTCCAACAGGAACAACAAACCCAGTCCGGGGAAATGCAACTGTTAAAAACAGCTACACGATTAATGTTAGCCATTCCCACTGACAAAGGAACAGCTACACTTAATTTTGCCATTGCTGGAGACGGAACTCTCGCAGAGATTGATGAAACCCCCGACAAAACCATCATTCGCAGTAAGACCAGAGAAATCCTCCTGCCCTTAAACACCCTTGATGAAATCAAAGCCCTAGCCGACAGAACTCCCCCTCCCCAAGGGATGATCACAGGATTAGCCGAAGGAACAGACGAAGATGATGCGGAAAATTTAGTCAAAATTGCCACCCAAGGTAAAGCCAGTGAATTGACGAATGGCGACTTGGTGAAAATCATGGGGACCAGTGATTATCAAGGGCTTTATCGAGCCAAAACCGTTGATGAAAATACCTTTGACCTTGACTTAGGATTAACCCAAGGATTAGGTTACTGGGAAAAACAAGACGAAGAAGAAGGCGGCTTAATTTTTGATGGCATGATTACAGCCTACGAAAAGACGGCTGATGGTAAATTACGAGTAACCTGTCCTAATCATGGCTTAGACAATGGCGATGAAGTTCAAATTGCCGGAACAGAAAACTATAACGACAGTTATCCCGTCAAAAAACTGGATGATACCCATTTTGTCATTGAACGTCAATGGACAACCGCCTCTGCTATTAACATTAAACTCGTCTCTCGCAGACGACGGGGCATCGTTTTTGATGGCGTAGATGACCATGTTGCCCTGCCGGAAATGAATCATAACTACTCCCAAGGCATCACCATAGAAGCATGGGTATGGTATGACAGTTTTAACAACTGGTCAAGAATTATTGACTTTGGCAGTGGATCAGGTGTAGAAAACATTCTCTTTGCCAATGAAGCAACAACCAATAATCTAGGCTTCCATGTCTTTCAGGGAACAACAGCCCAAAGTATTACAGCCCAAGGAGTCTTAGAAACCGGAAAATGGATGCACTTAGCCGCCAGTATTGACGAGTCGGGTAGTGCTACTCTCTACAAAAACGGTGAAGTCATCCAAACAGGGTCTGTTCATCTTCCTAAAACCATTAATCGGACTAAGAATTACATCGCCCGTAGTAATTGGTCTACTGATCCGTATTTTCAAGGCAAAATCAGCGATCTCCGCATCTGGAAAACAAGCCGTACGGCTGAAGACATCAAAAATAATATGTACCTGCAACTAACAGGTAAAGAAGTCGGTTTAGTTGGTTATTGGCGGTTAGGAGCAATTGGAGAAGGACAAGTGATTGACTTTTCCATTAATGGACAGGATGGGACTGTTTATGGGGATGCTTATGTCAGTGCTGCTACCCTTAGCCGTAAACTTGCGGGCGGGTTAGATGCGGTTAAGTATAGCAATGATGACTTGTTTGCGGTCAGTGAACGAGCAACCTATGAGGAAAGTTTTGAGTTTAAGGTTGTTTCCTCCTCTGCTGTTAATCTTGCCTATTTAGATAATGCAGACAACAAGAATTTAGGGACGAAGCTTTTTAAGCTCTCCTATTGGGGAAAAGCCAGTCGCAGTGCTGAAGCAAAACAGATTATTGCCCCTGAACAAATTAAACAAAACAAATTTGAAGATTTAGGAGGAGGTTGGTATCGAGTCTCTGGGAATGTCACGATTCCTGATGGGATTAGTATGTTACGTTCTTTTGAGATTGCTAATGTTCAAGGTAACTGGCAATCTTTAGAAATTCGTAAACATCGCATCCGTTTAATGTCTGAAAGTATTACTGAGTTTAAATACAGTGATAGTGTTAGTTTAACTACTTTAGCGGATAATCAAAAAACATTAGTCGCTAAAATGAATCAACTGCAATCAAAAGAGCAACAAGAAACTCTGCTGCTCAAAGAAAAACAGGATTTGCAGGATAAATTGGCTAAACTAAGCAATCTTAATGCTACAATTGCTCAAAAAGATGCTCTTAGCCTAGAAGTAACAAAGCTAAGACAGCAAAAAAATGATCAACAAATTACCTACGACAAAGAAAAAAATAATCCGGCCAACTATCGAGCATGGTATTTAGAAAATAAAGGCTCTGGATTAGCAATTAATCTGATGTCCTTGTCCGCTGCGTTCTTAATGTCGGCTCCTATATTGGTCTTCGTGGATCAGGGAAATTTTCAATTTCAATGGACTTTCGTGGATCAGGGAGATGGATGGTTTATTGTTAAAATCGTTGGCTACGTAGCAGCATCATCCTATATGTCTCGAGGTGGTGAGAATGATCAGGGGGATCATTGGGGCACATTAACGGGTGATGAATATTTACAGCAATATCCAGATCGCCATAAGTTTAAATTGATTGATACTGGAGATGGATACTATTACATCCAGATTAAAGAAACGGGAAGAATCTTGAGTCAAGGTGGAGGAATGTTTTACAAAGATCAGGTAAAATTCCCAAGGGTACGACTCAACAATGACTATGAGAAGTTTCGTTTAACCAAGGTCGAAGAAAAATCGCTCAATGGGAAAGTTGAAAATTTACTCACATCTTTAAATGACTTACAAGCAATCATCAAACTCAAAGAACAAGAGTTAGCTAATCTCATTGAGATTATTAACGAAGGGACAAAGAAAAAAAGCCTTTGGGAAAATCGTCTCAAAGAAGTTATCGCTCAACTTACCACCCTGCAAACTGAAATCAACACCTTAAACACTGATTTCCTTAATGGAGTAAAAAGTACCCAACAAACTCCCCAAACTATGCCCCAAATTGCCAAAGATAGCAAGGGTTTAGTCACTCAAGGAGCGGTACTTGGTTTTGTCAATCCTGTGACTCGTCTTAACGCTATAGAAACTAGCGAAGGTAATGTCCAACTGAGTTATTTTGATAACCAAGGACGAATGCGACAAACTAACTATGATGCAACTGCGGATAGTAAAAATGCTACCTTTGAACAGTGGATTCCTGATGCTCAACGGACTTGCTTAAATTTTAACAATAGCAATAGTGTTGTTAAATTAAATCAACCCCTCTATCTTCCCAAAGATTGGAGTATTGAAGCATGGTTTGTCCATCCTTTGCCTGAAGCGGGAGAATGGAATACGCTCACCCGAGGGAAAGATGCAGATCATCATATTTTGGTGAGAAATCGCAAACAATTAGGGACTTTTCTGAGCAATGATCCTCTAGGACAAAACTTCTATGATAGTGGTTTCAATATGGGGTTATTGTCTGAAGGATGGCATCATCTTGCCGCGTTCGGAAAAGGCGACACCACCTTATTCTATATTGACGGTAAGGCTGTCGGTAATACCAAAGCTAAAGCCTTAGCAGATGCAGAAGAAAATCTCAAGAAAGCCCCCAATGATGCTACCGCCAAGCAAAAACTTGAGAATATCAAAAAAGCTACTGTGAAAGTGGCTAGTGATGTTCACGCCATTGGCAATTATCAAGGCGGTGGACAGCCTTTTGGTAAAGTGGCAGAAGTTCGTATCTGGGAAGTAGCTTTGACAGATGATGAGATCGCTGTCAATAGCAAAACCTTACTCAGTGGTAATGAACCCGGTTTATTAGCCTACTATCCCTTTAATGAAGCAACGGGAGAAGTTATTCGAGATCAGTCTGGACAAGGGAATAATGGTACGGTATCCGGTGCAATTTGGTGGGGATGTACCGCTCCTATTGGGAACCCGGGAAATACGGTGATGAAGTTTGATGGGGTGAATGATTATATTCAGACCACAGCCAAGATTACCTCTGGTGACGCAGTTACGATCGAATACTGGTTCAAGGGTAGTAGTTTACAGTCTGCTGTCAGACAGCAAGATAGCGCTGGCTCTTATATTATTGCTGGCTGGGGTGATACTCATGTTATTTCTACAGATGGAGGTACTACCGGGGGTATTAGCGTGGGTGCAACTGCCACAGATGGAAGTTGGCATCACATTGCCATGACGTGGAAACGCAACACTACCAACGGTTTTGTTAGTTATTTGGATGGGGTGCTTGTGGCAAAGAAAAACAGTAGTAATGTGTCACTATCTGCTACTGCCGCTGGTACAGGTATTTGTATTGGCTCTTACAACGGCTCAGGAGAGTTTTCTAAAGGTAAAATCGCTGAAGTCCGTATCTGGAAAGTCGCCCGCACTCAAGCTGAAATTCAGGGAAATATGTATGAGCGTCTCACTGGCAAAGAAGCCAATTTAGTGGCTTACTATCCTCTCAATGAAATCAGGTCTGAAGGTTCTGTGCAAAAAGTCTTAGACTTAGTGGCTAATAATCACGGTACGGTGATTGAGGCGATTACTGTAGATGATCAGACTTTACCCATTGTCCCTAGTAGCCTCCTTTCTAATGAGTATAGTAGCGTTTCCTTAGATTCCAATACTAAACGGAAAGTAGCGATGATGCGCCGTTTCTTTGCTCATCCCTCACCCAATGGAGTTACATTACTCCCTGATAAGCGGGTTGAGGCTTTGGAATTGAAATGGATTGGTAACGCCCAGTTTGCGCCGACGTTGTTGGGCTACATCGAAGGACCACCCCCCGTTCCCAGCGAAAACTTGACCTTAGAAGAAGATTACAACGGTGCGACATCTGTAGAATTAACCATGTCGGAAGATGTGGAATTTAATTGGACGCGATCGCAAGATAGCGGTTTGGGTGGAAGTATAGAAGCTTTTGCTGGATTAGATGATGAAGTCGAGGGAGGGGTTGTAGTTTCCAAAAGGATTGCCAAATTGCGTGCGGGTTACAAAGCCAACTTTGACTTCAGCTACCAATTCCAGAATGAGAGTAGTATCACCTCCAGTTCATCCCTGAGCATGACCGATAAACTGGAACTACGCGGCACACCAGAAGAAAGCACTAAGTTCCCCCATTTGGGGACACGATTTATTCCCAAAAACATTGGCTATGCGTTGGTCGTCTCTGCATTGGCAGATGTGTTTGTCACCCGACTTGCCCGCACTGGCAAAATGGTAGGCTACCAAGTGCAGCCGGTAGATGGCATTCCCCCAGATGTCAACACCATCACCTTTTTGATGAATCCTGCCTACACAATGAACGGTAGCTTGGACGGGATGACCGGCAGCAGTGCGACGAGCGATCGCTTCTTCAAACACGTTCCCGAAATGCGTAGCCAATATGGTTCCCTTTATCCCGCTAGTTACTATCGCCTGAAAGAGGCTTATGAATTAAAACGCCAAATTGAAGCGGAAGATAAACGCCGAGAATCTTACTTTTCTAACTTTGATGTGCGTTTAGTCGATGAAACTTCTTTAGATCGGAATATCGACAGTGGTCAGGGACCAAGCACTATTGGGCTACAACGGGAAGAAGATAAACCCAGCACTCAGATGAGTGATGAGGAGAAGAAAAAGGCTGAGGAGGAAAAACTTCAGTCAATTAAAGCTGAAGCCGCAGCAAAAACCAAGCAGCAAAAAACCGCTTCCCAGCAGAAACAAGCAGAAATTCAAAGCAAAATTGCCGACCAAGAGAAACGAGTCCAAGCAACGAACAGTTTTGCTGGTTGGCAAAAACGGATGGAAAGTTTGCAAATTCGGGCTGGCAAACGCAACATCGTCAATACCTACGTTTGGGATGCTGATGGGGGCTTGCGAACGGAGCAACAAAGCTTTGCGAATACGGTAGAGCATACCATTGGTGGCTCTTTTAGCATGAATGCAAGTTTGGGAGGAGAAGCGAATGTTGGTGTAGCTGGTGCTATGTTTGAATTGTCCGCCCTAGCCACTGTTAACCTCACCCAAACCATGAGCAAAACGGAAGCTCGGAGTAAGGGTTTTGAGTTGAATGTGGATTTGAGTGGTTTAGAGTATAAAGGCATCACCGACTACAAAGACCGACCCATTTTACCCGGGGAAAAAGTAGACCGATATCGGTTTATGAGTTTCTACCTCGAAGGTAGCACCAATCACTTCCAAGACTTCTTTAACTATGTGGTTGATCCAGAATGGTTAGCAAGTAATGATGAGGAAGCACGAGCGTTACGTCAAGCTCAAGCCGGAAAACCCAATAAAGCCTGGCGGGTTTTACACCGTGTGACTTATGTAGAACGTCCAGCTTTGATGGGTTTTGGTCATGATGTTCGCAAGTTACGGGCGGCTACTGAGAGTTCCGAAAATCAAAAACTAATGGATAAAATTGGCAATTTGGAGAAGAAAAACCAAGAATTAGAGAAGAAACTTGATCAAATTCTTGGATACGTAAAACCAAAGCAATAGTTGATCATTGAAGAAGAGCTTAAAAGATCCCCGACTTCTTAAAGAAGTCGGGGATCTTATTCCCAACTATTTTCTTAGTTGTAAGTCTACTCCAATCCGATGAGCGCAAGCAAACCCAGAAAAAGCCACAGCATTCAAACCTTGTCCAGGAAATGTACTATCTCCCACACAATACAAATTAGGAATCACAGTGCGATTGAAAGGCATTCCCAATAACCCCCACAACTTACGTTTAGGTATTGGTCCATAAGTTCCATCTATCCGTTGTAAAAAGCGTCTGTGAGTACGTGGAGTCCCGATTTCCAAATAATCTAACCCAGCATCTAAACCAGGAAAAATTGCGGCTAATCTGTCAATAATTTGCCCTGCTGCTATTTCTTTTTTAGCCGTATACTCGCTTTCGGAAAGTCCTTGCCAATTACTAATCCAGTCAGGTGTAAAAGCATGAATAATATGATATCCTGGTGGTGCTAAATCCGGGTCAAGGAGGGTAGGAATAGAAACAAAAATTGTTCCTGTTGCTGTGGTCATTTCCTGCCAATCTGTTAATAAAATATGATGGCATTCTGTTCCTCCAGGTAAAACTGATGCTTTTACCCCTATATGCAAGCTTAAAAAACTGGGCGATTTTATATATCGTTGTTGCCAATTTTTTTCTTTAACTGGCATTTTTTCGGCTGGTAGTAGTTTTGTAAAGGTGTCCCAGCGTGTGGCATTAGATACTATTTTTTTACCATAATAAACTTGACCATTTGCTAATTGTACACCTACAGCTTTTCCCTGTTTGGTGATGATTTTTGTCACTCGCGCTTGGTATTGAATTTCACCCCCCAATTGTGCTAAACCTGTTACCAATTTTTCGGCAATTTTCCCAACTCCTCCTTTAGGATAATTAACTCCTCCATAATGTCTATCAGAAAAAACCATACCAGCATTAATCATTGGTGTCATGTCCGCTGGAACTACTGACCAGCAATAACACTCGATATCAATAAATTTTAATAACTGAGGATCTTGAATATACTTTCGTGCCACTTCTCCTACATTTAAGGGTAAATACTTGGCTAAACCTAGACAAGCTAAAGGATTTTTGAGAAATACCCGCAGGAGATATTTAGGTTCTTCTAATGATAATAATTCAATATTATTCAGGCAATTAAAAACTTTTTGACATTCATCATAAAATCGCCTGATTCCCTTGGCTTCCTGGGGAAAATAAGCAATTAGATTTTGGAGAAATTTTTCATAATCTCGATCAATTTTTAAGTCCAAGCCATTGGGTAAATGATAGTGAATCTGGACAGAATCAGGAATGGTTTCGAGATTAACATTGACTGCATCTAAGGCACGGGTGAGTAAGTTGGTTGTTCCTTTATTTCCCATGCCAAAAATCATTGATGCACCGACATCAAATGTATATCCTTGGCTTTGAAAATAACCGGCACTACCACCGGGAATAAGATAACTTTCAAAAACTATAACTTTTGCACCTTTGGCTGCTAATTGGGTGGCTGTCACTAAACCACCAATACCAGAACCAATGATAATGACATCAAATAATTCAGAACTCATAATTTGTAATTTAATCCAAAAAAGAGGGAAAAGTCTGCTGCTGCTGACTAATCCCGCCTGCCGATTCTTTAAAGAGAGGAGAACACTTGAGAATAATATAACTCTGATTGAGAATCTTTGTCAACTATTAATGATAAGATTTATCAATAAATATATTTAGGGCTTGCACATAATTCACTTTTTTAACCCGGAAACTCTTAATATATCTAGGTTTTCGGTTTATATGGCTAACTATCAGCAACCCCTATTTACTCCTGACTTCTTCCTGGGCGCAGACCCTGCGCCCCTACCTTCTTCTTTCTTCTTTCTTCTTTCTCCTTTCTTCTTCCTGACTCCTGACTCCTGACTCCTGACTCGGTGACTCCTGACTCCTGACTCCTGACTCCTGACTCCTGATTCGGTGAATTCTGCTATGATGTTCCAGTAAAAAGACAATTATCCAGTCGCCCTTTTCTAGCTATGACACAACAACTCCGTGTTTATGTTCCACCTCATCCCCTAATTCAACACTGGTTGGGAGTTGCCCGTGATGTAGCTACACCATCAGTATTATTTCGTTCTGCTATTACTGAGTTAGGCAGGTGGCTAACTTATGAAGCTGCTAGGGAGTGGTTGCCGACTCAAGAAACAACGGTGCAAACGCCTCTGACTACCTGTTCAGCAACTTTTATTAATCCTCACATACCCGTGGCTGTTGTACCGATTTTACGGGCTGGTTTAGGCTTGTTGGAGGGAGCGCAGGGTGTACTGCCTTTGGCATCAATTTACCATGTTGGCTTGGTGCGAAATGAAGAAACTCTAGAACCTACTTGTTATTTAAATAAATTACCTGAAAGATTTGCCCCCGAAACGCGGGTGTTAATTACTGAGCCGATGTTGGCTACTGGAGGCTCTATAATGGCAGTAATGGCGGAATTGAGCCAAAGAGGTGTTGATCCGGCGTTAATTCGGATTATATCTGTAGTTGTTGCTCCCCCAGCGTTAAAAAAATTGGCTGCTGTCTATCCTGGCTTAATCCTTTACACCGCTACTATTGATGAAACGCTTGATGATCATGGGTATATTGTACCAGGGTTGGGTGATGCGGGCGATCGCATTTTTGGAACTTAAGCTAGGATGCCGCTAAGGCCGGAAAATAGCTAAAGTATTGTCAAAGTTGCTTATTTTCGAGAAGACGGTAAAAAATATGAGTCAGCAAGATGGTTTTGCTAGTGGTTTGTTACTGGGGTCATTGATTGGGGGTGTAGTTGGTGGTGTTTTAGGGGCAGTGATTACTTCGCGCTTAGATGCTAAATTTGCAGATGAAGAAAATGACGGTTTAACTACTGGGGAAAATGATAGCCAAACAGGGGCTAAAAAACGGCAAATGAGAGCTTCTGCTCATGAAAGTTTGGAAATAGAAGCAACCAGGCGATCGCTCGAAGATAAAATTGCCCAACTTAATGCCACAATTGATGATGTGCGGAAGCAATTAGGTAATGTCAACAGCAACTCATCCCAGGAAGTTAATGAGCATTCTTAAGCTTTCCCTTAGTTATATTGATTGGCTACACAATGCGACGTGAGCTAAATTAAAATCAATCATGAATCTATGTTTGACATTTAACAGGAAAGTTACCCATGAATTTACTAATTACAACCCTAGCCACCTTTGTCTCCCTTTACAGCTATTTGCTGATTATTCGAGTCTTGTTGACTTGGTTCCCTACGGTTGACTGGTCTAGTCAACCATTTGCGGCTTTAAGCCAAATTAGTGATCCCTACCTCAATCTATTTCGTTCCATAATTCCCCCCTTGGGTGGTATGGATTTCTCCCCTATCCTGGCATTTTTGGCATTGAACATAGTTGGTGGTGTTTTAGATAGTTTAGCTCGCGCCACCTTGGTGCAAGGGTTTTAACTATTCGCCGTAAGTCCCCCACTGAATTTGCTACTCTAAATCAGTGATGGGATATAAGGCGGGAAAAACCGAAATCGTTCTCAACTAATACGAGGTGTAAGCCTTGTAAGGCCAATGCCGTAAGCGAAAACCAAGCTAATAGGTAAGTGTCACAAGCAAAAGATTTGGGTCTTGGGAATCAGGACTTCTGCCCTTGGAGGGAATGTCAGACCAATAGAACTACAAAGTTCTAGAGGCTATTCCTGATGAATTGGGAAGCCCGCACTGTACATAAGGTCAGTGTGTGGTAGTTCACGCCCCAAATTACGATTTTCAATGTAAGGACGTTCCGTTCTATAAAACTTACCCAAAATTACCAAAGTCTAGACACATCTGGACAGCGATAATCTTAGTGTTTATTTCCTGCTTT